>NZ_JBJLSG010000072.1:0-24960 GCF_050871925.1 Kineococcus gurbantunggutensis | reverse complement strand
TGCGGCGCGCGCCGCACCCGCCGGGCGCTCACGCGGGGGGCCTCACAGGTCGGTGTCGACGCTCAGGCGCGTCAGCACCGGCGGCGCGGCCAGGACCTCGGCCAGCCGCGAGCCGCCCTCGGGCGTCTGCCGCCAGGCGCGGTAGGCGTCGTCGTCCTCCAGGGACGCCCACCGCTCCAGCAGCACCACGTGCGCCGCGTCGTCGGTGTCGCGCAGCACGTCCACGCCCAGGCACCCCTGGAAGGCGCGGGTGGCCTCGAGGGTCTCGGTGATGACGGCCGGGGCGGCGTCGAGCGCCTCGGGCTTCAGGCGCAGCTCCAGCAGGGACGTGATGGTCATCTCGGGCGTCCTCCTCGTCGTGGTGTCCGGCGAGGGTAACCACGCGGCCGCGGCCGTGCGCGGCGCGAGCGCTCCGCGGCGCGCTCAGCCCGGGGCCGTACCCGTCCCGTCGGTCTCGTGCTCCCCGTCGGCCTCGTGGTGCTCGTCCTCGCCGATCGCCTCGCGCACGAGCCTCATCACCAGGCCGGGCGGGTAGCCGCGGCGGGCGAGCACGCCGGCGAGGCGGCGCTGGCGGGCGGCGCGCTCCAGGCCGCGGGAGGCGGCCAGCGGCCGGCGCAGCAGCTCGCGGGCGGCCGCCTCCTCCACCTCGTCGTCGACGGCCTCGACGGCCTCGCGGGCGACCTCGTCCTCCACGCCCTTGCGGCGCAGCTCCTGCGCCAGGGCGCGCCGGCCGCGCTGGCGGCTGCGCGAGTGCACGTACGCCTCGGCGAAGGCGCCGTCGTCGACGAGGCCGACCTCCTCGAAGCGGTCCAGCACGTCGGTGGCGACCTGCTCGGGGACGTCCTTGGCGGCCAGCTTCTCCGCCAGCTGCGCGCGGGTGCGCGGCGCCATCGTCAGCTGGCGCAGCGCGATGGCGCGGGCGACCTCGTGCGGGTCGGCCTCCCGGTCCGGGTTCTCGTCCGCACCGGGAGGCCGCTGACCGCGAGCCCGTCGGCTCAGAAGCTCACCTCGGCCTCGGCGGCCTCGGCCGGGGCGTCGAGGCGGGCGCCGATGCCGAGCTTCTCCTTGATGCGCTTCTCGATCTCGTCGCCGAGGTCGGGGTTGTCGCGCAGGAAGGTGCGCGCGTTCTCCTTGCCCTGGCCCAGCTGGTCGCCCTCGTACGTGTACCAGGCGCCGGACTTGCGCACGAAGCCGTGCTCGACGCCGAGGTCGATCAGGCCGCCCTCGCGGGAGATGCCCTGGCCGTAGAGGATGTCGAACTCGGCCTGCTTGAACGGCGGGCTGACCTTGTTCTTGACGACCTTGACGCGGGTGCGGTTGCCGACGGGGTTGGTGCCGTCCTTGAGCGTCTCGATGCGCCGCACGTCCAGGCGCACCGAGGAGTAGAACTTCAGCGCCTTGCCGCCGGTCGTGGTCTCCGGCGAGCCGAACATCACGCCGATCTTCTCGCGCAGCTGGTTGATGAAGATCGCGGTGGTGCCGGAGTGGTTGAGCGCACCGGTGATCTTGCGCAGGGCCTGCGACATCAGGCGCGCCTGCAGGCCGACGTGGCTGTCGCCCATCTCGCCCTCGATCTCGGCGCGGGGCACCAGGGCCGCCACGGAGTCGATGACGATGATGTCCAGCGCGCCGGAGCGGATCAGCATGTCCGCGATCTCCAGGGCCTGCTCACCGGTGTCCGGCTGGGAGACCAGCAGCGCGTCGGTGTCCACGCCCAGCTTGGCGGCGTAGTCGGGGTCCAGCGCGTGCTCGGCGTCGATGAAGGCGGCGATGCCGCCGGCGCGCTGCGCGTTGGCGACGGCGTGCAGGGCCACGGTCGTCTTGCCGGAGGACTCCGGCCCGTAGACCTCCACGACGCGCCCGCGCGGCAGGCCGCCGATGCCGAGAGCGATGTCCAGGGAGATGGCACCCGTGGGGATGACCTCGATGGGCGGGCGGCTCTCGTCGCCCAGGCGCATGACGGAGCCCTTGCCGAACGACTTGTCGATCGCGGCCAGGGCGGATTCGAGGGCCTTCTCGCGGTCCGCAGGAGCGGGCATGTCCTCACCTCGGGTAGGGGTGGCCGACAGCTTCGGCCCGGTGTGTTCTTCCGACCCGGGGAACGCTACGGCCCGCCTCCGACACGAGCGGTGCACGCGGCCCGGCGTGTGGAGCGCGGGGCCGGACGGCCCCCTGTGGAACACCCGCGATCCTATCCGTACAGGTGTTCGAGGCCCAGCCCGCGGCACGCCCGCGCCGGCCGCCCCGCGCGGGCCACGGGCGCCCTAGGCTGCGCGCGTCCCACCCGGCAGCACCGAGCAGCGACGGAGCGCACGTGAGCGGCACCACCGGGCACCCGCGGGTCCTCGACGAGCGCGGGCGCGGCCTGCTGCCCGCGGGCGCGCGCCTGGAGCACCTGGGCAGCGGCAGCACCTGGGCCGAGGGGCCCCTGTGGCTGCCGGAGGAGCAGGCGCTGGTCGTCAGCGACATCCCCGGCGACCGGGTGCTGCGCTGGGACGAGGCCGGCGGGCTGCGGGTGGACCGCGAGCGCGTGGGCTTCACCAACGGGCGCACCCTGGACCGCGAGGGCCGGGAGGTGTTCTGCTCGCACGGGCGCCGCTCGGTGGAGCGGCGCGAGCGCGACGGCTCCACCACCGTGCTGGCCGACCGGGTCGGCGGCGTCGGCGGCGTCGGCGGCGTCGGCGGCGTCGGCGGCACGGGCGGGGCGCGGCTGAACTCCCCCAACGACGTCGTCGTCGCCTCCGACGGCGCGGTGTGGTTCACCGACCCGCCCTACGGCATCAGCGTGCCCGAGGAGGGCCACGAGGGCGCCCGCGAGTACGGCGACAACCACGTCTTCCGCCTGGACCCGGCCACCGGTGAGCTGCGGGTCGTCGTCACCGACGTGGAGGAGCCCAACGGCCTGGCGTTCTCCCCCGACGAGTCGCTGCTGTACGTCGCCGACACCTCCGCGGCGCCCACGCCCGGGGCCGGCGCGAACCGGCTGATCCGCGTCTACGACGTGCGCCGCGGCACCCCGGGCGGGCGCGGGCCCGACGCGCGCCCCGGCGGCCCGGTCGCCAAGAACGGGCGGGTGTTCACCACGGTGGACCGCGGCCTGGCCGACGGCTTCCGCGTCGACGCCGGGGGCAACGTGTGGACCTCCAACGGCGACGCGGTGACCGTCTTCGCACCCGACGGCGCGCGCCTGCTGGAGGTCGTCGTCGGCGAGGTCGTCGCCAACCTCTGCTTCGGCGGCCCGGACGGGCGCGACGTGTTCGTCGCCGCCTCCACGGGCCTGCACCGGCTGCGCACGAACGCCACCGGCGCCGGGCTGTGGTGGCTCGGCGGCTGAGCGCGCCGCACCCGCGCGCGGGTCCTCAGCGCCGGGGCGGGCGGTCCTTGCCCAGGCGGCGGGCGGGGGGCACGTCCATCGCGTCGCACAGCGCCAGCCACACCCGCTTGGGCTCCACGCCGGCGTCCAGGGCCTGCAGCGGCGTGCGGTCGTCCAGGCCCAGCAGGACGGTGTCGTGCGCCAGGGAGCGCCCGTAGGCGCTGCCGAACTCGTCCTCCACCAGGGTCCAGAACTCGCTGACTCGCACGCGGGCAGGGTGCCACGTCCCGCTGCGCGGGCGCGTGTCGGAGGGGGGTGCTGGGATGGTCGCCATGTCCCCCCGCGCCGCGCGACCCGCCCCCGACAGCACCGCGGCCGACGCGGAGGCGGACCGCGGCGCGGGGCCGGACGGGGCGGGCGCGGGCGCGGTGCCCCCCGCGGAGGAGGTCCTCGCCCGCTTCTCCCCCGCCACCCGCGCCTGGTTCACCGGCGCCTTCGAGGCGCCCACGCCCGCGCAGCTGGGCGCCTGGGACGCCGTCAGCCGCGGCCGGCACGCGCTGGTGGTGGCGCCCACCGGCTCGGGCAAGACGCTCTCGGCGTTCCTGTGGGCGCTGGACCGCCTGGCCGGCGAGCCCGTGCCCGAGGACCGCGACCTGCGCTGCCGGGTGCTGTACGTCTCCCCGCTGAAGGCGCTGGCCGTGGACGTCGAGCGCAACCTGCGCAGCCCGCTGACCGGCATCCGCCAGGCCGCGCAGCGCCTGGGCCTGCCGGTGCCGGACGTGCGGGTGGGCGTGCGCTCGGGCGACACCCCGGCCGACGAGCGCCGCTCCTTCACCCGCACCCCGCCGGACGTGCTGATCACCACGCCGGAGTCGCTGTTCCTGCTGCTGACCTCCAGGGCCCGCGAGCAGCTGCGCGGGGTGCACACCGTCGTGCTCGACGAGGTGCACGCGATGGCCGGCTCCAAGCGCGGCGCGCACCTGGCGCTGTCGCTGGAGCGCCTGGACGCCCTGGTCACCGCCGCCGGCGGCGAGCCGACCCAGCGGGTGGGCCTGTCCGCGACGGTGCGGCCGGTGACGACGGTGGCCGAGTGGGTCTCCGGCGGGCGGCCGGTGACGGTCGTGCAGCCGCCGTCCACCAAGCGCTTCGACCTGCGCGTGGTGGTCCCGGTGCCGGACATGAGCGAGCTGGACTCCTCCGGCCGCGGCCCGGCCGACGAGGACGACCTGACCGGCCAGGCGGCCGGGGACCAGCGCCGGGCCAGCATCTGGCCGCACGTGGAGGAGCGCATCGTCGACCTCGTCGCCGAGCACCGCTCCACCCTGGTCTTCGCCAACTCCCGGCGGCTGTCGGAGCGGCTGACCGCCCGCCTGAACGAGGTGTGGGACGAGCGCCTGCACGCCGACGACGAGCAGGACGGCGGGGAGGGCGCGCAGGCCGCGGGCGCCCTCGGCGCGGGCCGCCCCGCCGGTGCGCCGGCGGAGCTGATGGGCGGGGCGGGGCAGGCCTCCGGCGCCCCGGCGGTGCTGGCCCGGGCCCACCACGGCTCGGTGTCCAAGGAGCAGCGCGCCCTCATCGAGGAGGAGCTCAAGGCCGGCCGGCTGCCCGCGGTGGTGGCCACCTCCAGCCTGGAGCTGGGCATCGACATGGGCGCCGTCGACCTCGTGGTGCAGGTGGAGTCCCCGCCCAGCGTGGCCAGCGGCCTGCAGCGCGTCGGGCGCGCCGGGCACCAGGTGGGCGCGGTCTCGCGCGGGGTGCTGTTCCCGAAGTTCCGCGGCGACCTGCTGCAGACGGCCGTGGTGGTGGAGCGGATGCGCGAGGGGCGCATCGAGGAGCTGCGGGTGCCTGCCAACCCGCTGGACGTGCTGGCCCAGCAGGTCGTGGCGATGGTGGCGATGGACGAGTGGAGCGTGCCGGAGCTGCACGAGCTCGTGCGCCGCGCCGCCCCGTTCGCCACCCTCTCGCGCCCGGTGCTGGACGCGGTGCTGGACATGCTCTCCGGGCGCTACCCCAGCGACGAGTTCGCCGAGCTGCGCCCGCGCCTGGTGTGGGACCGCGTCACGGAGACCCTCACCGGCCGGCCCGGCGCCCAGCGCCTGGCGGTCACCAGCGGCGGCACCATCCCCGACCGCGGTCTGTTCGGCGTCTTCCTGGCCGGCGGGGAGGGGCCGGGCCGGCGCGTGGGCGAGCTGGACGAGGAGATGGTCTACGAGTCGCGCGTGGGCGACGTCATCACGCTGGGCTCCTCGGCCTGGCGGGTGGAGGACATCACCCACGACCGGGTGCTGGTCACCCCCGCGCCCGGGCAGCCGGGCCGGCTGCCCTTCTGGCACGGGGAGGCGCTGGGCCGGCCCGCGGAGCTGGGCCGGGCGCTGGGCGCGTTCGTGCGCGAGCTGGGCTCGCTGGACGGCGGGTTCACCGGTGCCGCCGCCCGCGAGCGGGTGCTGGCCTCCGGCATGGACGAGTGGGCCACGGACAACCTCGTCTCCTACCTGGACGAGCAGCGCGGGGCCACCGGGCACGTGCCCGACGACCGCACGATCGTCGTGGAGCGCTTCCGCGACGAGCTGGGCGACTGGCGCGTGTGCGTGCACTCCCCCTTCGGCGGGCAGGTGCACTCCCCCTGGGCGCTGGCGCTGGGCGCGCGCATGCGCGAGCGCTTCGGCGTGGACGTGCAAGCCATGCCCGCCGACGACGGCATCGTGCTGCGCCTGCCGGACCTGGACCTGCCCGAGGGGCAGGGCCCGGACGTCGCCGACCTCGTCGCGCTGGAGGCCGAGGAGGTCGCCGAGCTGGTGACGGCGGAGATCGGCGGCTCGGCGCTGTTCGCCGCCCGCTTCCGCGAGTGCGCCGCCCGCGCGCTGCTGCTGCCGCGGCGCCAGCCGGGCAAGCGCCAGCCGCTGTGGCAGCAGCGCCAGCGCGCCGCCTCGCTGCTGCAGGTCGCCAGCCGGTTCGCGAGCTTCCCGATCGTGCTGGAGACGGTGCGCGAGTGCCTCTCCGACGTCTTCGACGTCACGGGCCTGGAGCAGCTCATGCGCGACCTCGCCGCCCGGACGGTGCGCGTGGTCGAGGTGGAGTCGCAGCAGCCCTCGCCGTTCGCGCGCGGGCTGATGTTCGGCTACGTCGCGCAGTTCCTCTACGAGGGCGACTCCCCGCTGGCCGAGCGCCGCGCCGCCGCCCTGGCGCTGGACCCGGGCCTGCTGGCCGAGCTGCTCGGGCGCGGGGAGGGCGCGGCGCTGCGCGACCTGCTGGACCCCGAGGCCGTGGAGCGCACCGAGGCGGAGCTGCAGCGGCTGGCGCCCACCCGCCGCTGCGCCGACGCGGAGGACGTCGCGGACCTGCTGCGGGTCCTGGGGCCGCTGACGACCGCGGAGGTCGCCGCGCGCAGCGGGCGCTCCGCGCCCGAGGAGGAGCCCGTCCACGTGCCCGAGGGCGAGGTGGCGCGCTGGCTGGTGTCCCTGGAGGAGGCGCGCCGGGTCATCCGGGTGCGCGTGGCCGGCCAGGAGCACTGGGCCGCGATCGAGGACGCCGGCCGGCTGCGCGACGGGCTGGGCACGCCCCTGCCCGTGGGGGTGCCCGAGGCGTTCACCGAACCGGTCGCCGACCCCCTGGGGGAGCTGTTCGGCCGCTACGCGCGCACCCGCGGGCCGTTCACCGTGGCGCAGGCCGCCGCCCGCTTCGGCGTGGGGCGGGCGGTGGCGCACGACGCGCTGCAGCGCCTGCGCGCCGCCGGCCGGCTCGTCGAGGGCGAGCTGCGCCCCGGCGGCACCGGGCTGGAGCTGTGCGACGCGGACGTGCTGCGGGTGCTGCGCCGGCGCTCCCTGGCGGCGCTGCGCGCCGACGTCGAGCCGGTCGCCCCGCGCGACCTGGCGCGCTTCCTGCCCGCCTGGCAGGGCGTGGGCACCGGGCTGCGCTCGCGCCTGCGCGGCGTGGACGGGGTGCTGCGCGCCGTGGAGCAGCTCGCCGGCGCCGTGGTGCCGGCCAGCGCGCTGGAGCCGCTGGTGCTGGCCTCGCGCGTGGAGGGCTACTCCCCCGCCATGCTCGACGAGCTGACCGCCGCCGGGGAGGTGGTGTGGTCCGGGCACGGCACCCTGGCCGGCGAGGACGGCTGGGTCTCGCTGCACCCGGCGGACCTGGCCCCGCTGACGCTGCCGGACCCCGCCGGCTCCGAGGTGCCGGTGGACACCGAGCTGCACCGCGCGGTGCTGCAGGCGCTGGGGGGCGGGGGCGCGTACTTCTTCCGCGCCCTGTCCGACGCGGTCGGCTCCACCGACGACGCGGCCCTGACCGGCGCGCTGTGGGACCTGGTGTGGTCCGGCCACCTCACCAACGACACGCTGGCGCCGCTGCGCAACCGCCTGGGCGGCGGCCGCGGGGCGCACCGGACGAAGGGGGCCGCGCCGCGCTCGCGCTACGCCCGCCCCGGCGCCGTGCGGCGCCCCGGCACGGGGCTGCGCGGCGCGCGCGCGGAGCTGCCCTCGCGCAGCGGGCCGCCGGCGGCGGCGGGCCGCTGGTCGCTGCTGCCGGAGCTGGAGGGCGACGCCACCGTGCGCGCGCACGCCGCGGCCGAGGTGCTGCTGGACCGGCACGGGGTGCTCACCCGCGGCGCGGTCGGCGCCGAGCGGGTGCCCGGCGGGTTCGCCGCCGTGTACCGGGTGCTGGCCGCCTTCGAGGAGGCCGGGCGGGCCCGGCGCGGCTACTTCGTCGAGGGGTTGGGCGCCTCGCAGTTCGCGAGCACCGGGGCGGTGGACCGGCTGCGCGACAGCGCCCGGCCGCTGGGCGGGCACAGCCCCTCCCAGCGCCGCGACGAGCGGGCCGAGGCCCGCCCGGGGGCGCTGGTGCTGGCCGCCACCGACCCCGCCAACCCGTACGGCGCGGCGCTGCCCTGGCCGGAGCGGCCACAGGGCAGCGCGGGCGCCTCGGGGCACCGGCCCGGGCGCAAGGCCGGGGCGCTGGTGGTGCTCGTCGACGGCGACCTCGTCCTGTACGTCGAGCGCGGCGGGCGCTCGGTGCTCTCCTGGGGGGAGGCGAGCGAGCCGCTGCAGGCGGCGGCCGACGCCCTGGCCCTGGCCGTGCGCGACGGCGCGCTGGGCAAGCTGACCGTCGAGCGCGCCGACGGGGCGGAGGTGCTCACCGCGGCCTCGCCGCTGGGCGCGGCCCTGGAGGCGGCCGGCTTCCACGCCACCCCGCGCGGCCTGCGGATCCGCACGTGAGCCGCCCCGGCGCGCGGGGGGCACCGGCGCGGGCGGCCGCCGGCGCGCCCCGGGGCGCGGGGGCGGGGGCCCGTGCCCGAGGGTGACGTCGTCTGGCGCACCGCGCGGCGCCTGCACGCCGCGCTGGCCGGGCGCGAGGTGCTGGCCAGCGACCTGCGCTGGCCGAGCCTGGCGACGGCGGACCTGTCCGGCCGGCGGGTGCTGGAGGTCGTCAGCGCGGGCAAGCACCTGCTCACCCGCCTGTCCGGCACCGACGGCGCCACCGGTACCGAGGGCGCCACCGGCGTCGACGCCGGTGGTGCGGACGCGGCGCCGCTGACCCTGCACAGCCACCTGCGCATGGAGGGGTCCTGGTACGTCGAGCGCACCGGTTCCGACGGGCGCGGCCGGCGCTCGTCCGCCGGCGTGCGGGCGGTGCTGGTCACCGGCGGGTGGACGGCGGTGGGGCACAAGCTGGGGATGCTCGACCTGGTGCCCACGGCCGCGGAGGGCGACCTCGTGGGCCACCTGGGCCCGGACCCGCTGGGGCCGGGCTGGGACGCGGCCGAGGCGCAGCGGCGCCTGCTCGCCGCGCCCGGGCGGCCGCTCGGCGAGGCGCTGCTGGACCAGCGGGTGCTGGCCGGGGTGGGCACCTTCTACCTGGCCGAGGCGTGCTTCCTGGCGGGCCTGAGCCCGTGGACGCCGGTGCGCGACCTGCCGGACCCCGCGGCGTTCCTGCGGCTCGTGCACCGCCTCCTGCACGCCAACAAGGACCGCACCGGGCAGGTGACCACCGGTGACCTGCGCCGGGGCCGGCAGAACTACGCCCACGCCCGCTCCGGCCTGCCGTGCCTGCGCTGCGGCACCACCGTGCGGGTGGCGATGATCGGGCCCGCCCCGCGCGAGCGCACGGCCTTCTACTGCCCGACCTGCCAGCCGGGGCCGGCGCCGACCGACGACGGCCGCGCGCAGCGGCCCCTGGGGGCGCAGCGGCGCGGGGCCGCACGCGCGTCAGCGGCGCGCCCGGCGCACCGGACGCGCCGCTGACGGCGCTGCTGCGGGTGGTGCGGTGGTGGACCGGACCTCAGGCGGCCGGGAGCAGGCGCCGGCGCAGGACCAGCTCCAGCTCCTCCGGCAGGCCGTCCAGCTCCAGGGGGAACTCGCCGCCGCCGGCGACGAGCTCCTCCAGGGCCGAGTCGACGAGGGCGTCGACGGCCTGGTCGACGACGGCGTCCACGTGCTCGCCGGTCGCCGGGGGGACCTCGGGGGCCTCCTCCAGGACCGGGCGGGCCGGCTGGGGCGCCGGCACGGCGGGAGCCGGCTCGACCCGGGGCAGGCGCGGGGCGGTGGCCACCCCGCCGGCGCCCTTGGGCGAGGTGCGCGGGGAGCCCGGAGCGGGCACCACGCCCTCGGCGGCGTAGGGGCGGTGACCGCCCTCCTCGTCGGCGATGCGGCGGGTCACCTCGCCGAGCACGTGGGACAGCGGGACGTCCAGGGCGGTGCAGATGGAGGCCAGCAGCTCGCTGGAGGCCTCCTTCTGGCCGCGCTCCACCTCGCTGAGGTAACCGAGCGAGACCCGGGCGGTCGAGGAGACCTCGCGCAGGGTCCGCTGCTGACCGCGCCGTTCGTCGCGCAGCACGTCACCGATCGTCCGGCGGAGCACGACCATGCGGCGGCCTCCCTCAGGGAGTCGAGGGGGCAGGCCTCGGAGGGCCGGTCGTCCGTTCGGCGCTCCTCGGTGGCTGCCCGTACTGGAACCACCACCGTACCCCGGGGAACGCGTCGGGGTCGTGGTGGGAACGGAGTTGCGCACGTCCAGCTCAACTCTCGCCCGGCCGCCGGTGTTCCGCGCGCACGCGCACAGCGACGAGGATCACCCCCGCGGGTGCAGGACCCCCGCCAGGTCGGCCAGGACCGCCTCCACCGCCCCGCGGCGCACCGCGGCGCGCTCCCCCGGCAGCGCCAGCCGGCGGGCGGTGGCGCCCCCGGGCAGCGCGTCGGCGGCCACGGCCACGTAGACGGTGCCCGCCTCGTGGCCGTCGGCGGGGCCGGGACCGGCCACGCCGGTGGTGGCCAGCCCGACGTCCGCGCCCAGGCGCTCGCGCACCCCGCGCGCCATCTGGCGGGCGACCTCGGCGTCCACGGGCCCGGTGCGGGCCAGCAGGGCGGCGTCCACGCCGAGCACGGAGGCCTTCAACTCGGTGGCGTAGGCCACCACCGCCCCGCGCACCACCGCGGAGGCGCCGGGCACGTCGACGAGCGCGGCGCACACCAGCCCGCCGGTCAGGGACTCGGCGGTCGCCACGCTCAGCCCGGCCGCCCGCAGCGCCGCGACGGCCTCCACCGCCGCGGGCACCGGGGCGCCCGCGCCCGGCGCGCTCACCTGCGCAGCAGCTTCAGCCCGGCCGCGAAGTACCCGCGGGCGCTGGTGAGGGTGAGCACCACCGCCACCAGCATCAGCGCCTGCAGCGGCCAGTGCGTCCAGCCGGGCAGCGGCAGCACGAAGAGGAACACGGCGACGATCTGCACGACCGTCTTGACCTTGCCGCCGCGGTCGGCGGGGATGATCACGCCGCGGCGGACGACGAGGAAGCGCAGGAGGGTGACGAGCACCTCGCGGGCCAGGACCAGCACGGTCATCCACCACGGGACGCGGCCCTGGGCGGACAGCACCAGCAGAGCGCTGCCGATGAGGGCCTTGTCGGCGATGGGGTCGGCGAGCTTGCCGAAGTCGCTGACGGTGCCCCAGCGGCGCGCCAGGTGGCCGTCGTAGCGGTCGGTGATGCTGGCGGCGGCGAAGACGGCCGTGGCGGCCAGCCGCCAGCGCCAGTCCTGCCCGCCGTCGTGGGCCAGGAACCACACGAACAGGGGCACGAACAGCAGCCGCAGGACCGTCAGCGCGTTGGGCAGGTGCAGGCGGTGGGCCGTGCGCCACTCGAAGCGCGCCGGGCGCTGCGGCCGGTCCGTGCGGCTGCTCACGCCGGCACCGGCGTCGGGGCCCCCACGAGCGGCTCGGCCAGCAGGTCGGCGCCGGAGACGCCGGTGACGCGGGCGCGCACCAGGTCGCCCACGGCCACGCGGGCGCCCGGGGGCAGGTCCAGCTCGGTCTCGCCGTCGACGTCGGGCCCCTGGTGGGCGGCGCGGCCCACGACGTGCGGGTCGCCGTCCTCGTCCACGACGGACTCCACGAGGACCTCCACGACCTCGCCCAGGCGCTCCTCGGCGCGCTGGGCGACGAGCTCCTCCACGAGGCGGCTCACGCGGTCGGCGCGGGCGGCGACCACGTCGTCGGGCAGCTTGCCGTCCAGGCCGGCGGCCTCGGTGCCGTCCTCGTCGGAGTAGGCGAAGACGCCGACGACGTCGAGGCGGGCGCGCTCAAGGAAGGAGCACAGCTCGTCCACGTCGTCCTCGGTCTCGCCGGGGAAGCCGACGATGACGTTGGAGCGCACGCCGGCCAGCGGGGCGCGCTCGCGCACCTGCTCCAGCAGGGCCAGGAACGGCTCGGTGCCGCCGAAGCGGCGCATCCGGCGCAGCACCGCGGGCGAGGAGTGCTGGAAGGACAGGTCGAAGTACGGCACGACGCCGGGGGTGGCGGTCAGGGCGTCCAGCAGCCCGGGGCGCACCTCGGCCGGCTGCAGGTACGACACGCGCACCCGCTCGATGCCCTCCACCGCCGCCACCCGCGGCAGCAGGGCCTCCAGGGCGCGCAGGTCGCCGAGGTCCTTGCCGTAGCTGGTGGTGTTCTCGCTGACGAGGAAGACCTCCTTGACGCCCTGCCCGGCCAGCCAGCGCACCTCGGCGAGCACCTCGTCGCCGGGCCGGGAGACGAAGGAGCCGCGGAAGGCGGGGATGGCGCAGAAGGTGCAGCGCCGGTCGCAGCCGGCGGCGATCTTCACGGGCGCCCAGGGGCCGGAGCCGAGGCGGCGGCGCACCACGCGCGGGCCGCTGGCCGGGGCCAGGCCCTCGGGCAGCTCGCTGAGCTGCACGGCGGTGCGGGCGGCCTGGCGCTCGGCGGGGGCCAGCGGCAGCAGGGTGCGCCGGTCGCGCGGCACGTGCGCCTGCGGGCGCTCCCCGTGCAGGACCGCCTCGAGGTGGCTGGAGAGGTCGCCGTAGGAGTCGAAGCCGAGCACGGCGTCGGCCTCGGGCAGCGACTCGGCCAGGTCGCGGCCGTAGCGCTCGGCCAGGCAGCCGACGGCCACGACGGCGCCGGTGCGCCCGGACTCCTTCAGGTCGGCGGCGGCCAGGACGGTGTCGATGGAGTCCTTCTTGGCCTGCTCGACGAACCCGCAGGTGTTGACGACGGCGACGTCGGCGCCGTCGGGGTCGTCGACGAGGTCCCAGCCGGCGTCGGCGAGGCGGCCCGCCAGCTCCTCGGAGTCCACGTCGTTGCGGGCGCAGCCGAGGGTGACGAGGGCGACGGAGCGGCGTTGCGCGGAGGTGCCTGGCACGCCCCCAGGGTACGCAGTCCCGCGGGGCCCGGCCGCCCGCGCGGTTCAGACCGCCCGCGCCCGAGGGGGTCCGGGCGAGGGCACGCGGCCGGGGTCGCCGGCGCCCGGCGGGTGCGGGACGGGGTGGGCCGGCGCGGGGCGCGGCCCCTCCGCGACCGGTCCGGGCGGGGGCGCGGGGGGCGGGGCGGGCGTCCCCGGGTAGGGGCCCGGGTGCGGGACCGGGTGCGGCGCGGGGTTCGGCGCGACGTGGGGGCCGCCGGGCGGCGCCGGGCGGGGCGCGGGCTCGGCACCCGCGGGTGCGGGGGCCTCGGGCGCGGGGGCGGGGGCGGCCTCGGCGAGCGCGGGCGCCGGGTGCGGCTCCTCCAGCAGGGCGCGCATGGGCCGGGTGGGCCGGAACCAGCCGCCGTCGGGCGGCAGGGCGGTCAGGCGGGTGCGCCCGAGGGAGACCTGGAAGGCGCCGGGGACGTCCTCGAGGTCGACGAACTCGATGTGCGGGGACTCCTGGGCGTAGCCGGCGACCTCGGCGAAGGAGAGGACGACGCAGCGCACGCCGGCGCGGTGGAGCTCCTCCAGCGGGGCGAGGAAGTTGCGGCCGTCGCCGCTGGCGACGACGAGGCGGCGCAGGCGGTGGCTGGCGGCGCGGTCGGCGATGTGGCGCAGCATCGCGTCGTCGACGTCGTCCTCGGGGTGCAGCTTGGGGCGGGCGAAGACGGCGTAGCCGAAGCTGCGCAGCGCCTCGATCCAGCCTCGCAGGGAGACGGCGGCGGCGGGCTGGACGTTGGTGAACACGCAGCCCTCGACCTCGTGGTCGCCGGCCTCGGAGAGGAACCAGCGGGCGATGGCGTCGAAGCGGGGCCGGTCGGAGGAGGCCGGGCGCGAGCCGAGGATCGCCGACAGGGTCATGTCGATGTTCGGCGCGTCCCACACGAGCAGGTCGAGGTCCCGCGAGGGCTCGTGGGGGCGCGGCGAGTCCATGAGCAACAAATTACACGGAGAGTTACCGGAATGCGACGCAGTGCGGTCTGGAGGTGACTCGGCGTGGCTACAGGGCCCGCGCCGCGGCGCGCCGGGTCGAGCGCCGGGTCAGCGCCGGGTCGAGCGCCGGGTCAGCGCTGGGTCAGGTCCCAGGCGTCCTCGCCGCCGTCGGCCTCGACCTCCTCCAGCGGGCCGTCCGCGTCGGGCTCCAGCGCCCGCGGCGGCTCCTCCCCGCGCATGAGCGCGAGGGTGGCGGGCAGGTCCTCCGGGCGCACCAGCACGTCGCGGGCCTTGGAGCCCTCGCTGGGGCCGACCACGCCGCGCGACTCCAGCAGGTCCATGAGCCGGCCGGCCTTGGCGAAGCCCACGCGCAGCTTGCGCTGCAGCATCGAGGTGGAGCCGAACTGCGTGGTGACGACCAGCTCGGCGGCCTGCAGCAGCACCTCGAGGTCGTCGCCGATCTCCTCGTCGACCTGCTTCTTCTGCGCCGGGGCGACCACGTCGTCGCGGTACGCCGGGGCGAGCTGGGCCTTGACGTGAGAGACGACGGCCTCGATCTCGCTCTCGGTGACCCAGGCGCCCTGCACGCGCATCGGCTTGGAGGCGCCCATCGGCAGGAAGAGCGCGTCGCCCTGGCCGACGAGCTTCTCGGCGCCGGGCTGGTCGAGCACGACGCGCGAGTCGGCCAGCGAGGAGGTGGCGAACGCCAGGCGGCTGGGCACGTTGGCCTTGATCAGCCCGGTGACGACGTCCACCGAGGGGCGCTGCGTGGCCAGGACCAGGTGGATGCCGGCCGCGCGCGCCAGCTGGGTGATGCGCTGGATGGAGGCCTCCACGTCGCGCGGGGCGACCATCATGAGGTCGGCCAGCTCGTCGACGATCACCAGCAGGTACGGGTAGGGCTGCAGCACGCGCTGGGAGCCCTCCGGCGGGTGGACCTTGCCCGCCCGCACCGCCTTGTTGAAGTCGTCGATGTGCTTGTAGCCGAACGCGGCGAGGTCGTCGTAGCGCAGGTCCATCTCGCGCACCACCCACTCCAGGGCCTCGGCGGCCTTCTTGGGGTTGGTGATGATCGGGGTGATCAGGTGCGGGATGCCCTCGTAGATCGTCAGCTCCACCCGCTTGGGGTCCACGAGCACCATGCGCACCTCGTCGGGCGTGGCCCGCATGAGGATCGAGGTGATCATGGAGTTGACGAAGCTGGACTTGCCGGCGCCGGTGGCGCCCGCGACGAGCAGGTGCGGCATCTTCGCCAGGTTGGCCACGACGAAGCCGCCCTCGACGTCCTTGCCCACGCCCATGACCATGGGGTGCTCGGTGCGGGTGGCCACCGCGCTGCGCAGCACGTCGCCCAGCGAGACGGTCTCGCGGTCGGTGTTGGGGATCTCGATGCCGATGGCGGACTTGCCGGGGATGGGCGACAGGATCCGCACGTCGGCGCTGGCCACGGCGTAGGCGATGTTCTTGGACAGCTGCGTGACGCGCTCGACCTTGGTGCCCGCGCCCAGCTCGACCTCGTAGCGGGTGACCGTCGGGCCGCGGGAGAAGCCGGTGACGCGCGCGTCGATGTCGAACTGGTCCAGCACCCCCGACAGCGCCTCGACGACGCGGTCGTTGGCGGCGCTGCGCTCCTTGGGGGGCGTGCCGGGGTCCAGGGTGGACGGCTCGGGCAGCGCGTAGGTGACGTCGCCGGCCAGCGCGAGCTGCTCGATGCGCGGGGGCATCGGGGTGTGCGGCGGCGCGGGCAGGTCCTTGGGGCGGGCGGCCGGCACGGCGGCGGCGTCGACGACCGGCGCGGCGCGCACCGGCCCGGGCGCGTCGTCGGCGGGGTCCGCGGGCGCGTCGGTGGACGCCTCGGCCGGGGCGTCGGCGGGCGCGCCGCGCCGCTGCCCCGGCCGCGGGCCGCGCGCGGGGGCGGCGGCGCCGCCGGCGGGGGCCGCCTCGTCGGCCGGCGGTGCGCCGTCGGTGGTGACGGCCGTCTCGAAGGCCTCGTCGCCGACGCGGCCGGGCAGCTCGCGGCGGCGCCGGCGCGCGGCGGGCGGGGCGTCGCCGTCCTGCGCGCCGTCCTGCGCGCCGTCGCGGCCCGCGGCGGCGCGGGCCCGGGCGAGCGCGGAGGCGGGCAGGTCCTTGCCGCGCGCGCCGCCGGCCGCGGTGCCCGCACCGGGGGCGTGCGGGCGGTGGGTGAGGCGCTCGTACGCCTCGCGCAGGCGCGCGGGGATGGCGTGCACCGGGGTGGCGGTGACGACGAGCAGGCCGAAGAAGCCCAGCAGCAGCAGCAGCGGGACGGTCACCCAGTTCGTCAGGGCCGTGGACAGCGGCCCGGCGACGAGGAAGCCGAGCATGCCGCCGGCGTCGGTGACGACGTCGGCGCCGGCGGGCCCGGTGGGCGAGGGGGCCTCGGCGCCCAGGTGCACCAGGCCGGCGGCCGACAGGGTCAGCGCGGTGGTCCCCACGACGGCGCGGGTGGTGGTCTGGGTGCGGTCGGGGTGGCGCAGCAGGTGCACGGCCAGCCCGAGCAGCACGACGGGCAGGGCCAGGGCCACCTCGCCGAAGGTGCCGGCGGCGACGGTGTGGATGACCGCGCCCGCGCGCCCGGGCAGCCCCCACCACTCGCGGGCGGCCACGACGATCGCCAGGGCCAGCAGGACCAGGCCGGCGCCGTCGCGGCGCAGCTCGGGGTCGAGCTCGCGCGCGCCGCTGCCGATGCCGCGCACGGCGCCGCCGAGCAGGTGGGCGGAGCCGCTGAAGACGGCGGAGAGGGCGCGCGCGGGCCAGCCCGGCCCGGCGGACGCCGTGCGCGCGGGCGCGGGGCGCTTGGCGGGGGCGCGCCCGGCGGCGGGGCGGGCGCCGCCGCGGGCGGGCGTCTTCGCGGGCGTCTTCGCTGGCGTCCTGCTCCCGGCCTTGGCCACCGTCGAGGCCCCTCCCTTGCTGGTGCGCGTGCTGGTGCGCGCGGACGCGGAGCGGGGGGCGGGTGGTCGGGACCCGCTCCCGGAGGTCCCCCGGGTCGGCGCGGTGGTGCGTGCGTTCGTGCGGGGGGCCATGCGGCTCACCGTACTGGCGCGCGGCGGCTCCGGCCGGGCGGCGCGCCCGCACCGCGAGCGTGCCCCCGGCCCGGCGCCGGGCGGCGGCGACGCGCCGCGACCGGCTGGCGACGGGCGGTGCGCCGTCCAGACTGTGACCGTGGCGACCCCCTCCCCCGCGCCCTCCCCCGGCGCCCCCGCGAGCCCCCCGCCGGCGACGGCCCGCGACGCGGCCCGCGTGGTGGGCGTGGACCTGGCCCGGGCGGTGGCGATCGCCGGGATGGTGGCCGTGCACGTGCTGCCCGAGGGCTCCACGGGCCTGCCGGGCGCGCTGTACGACCTCGCCGACGGGCGCGCCTCGGGGTTGTTCGGGGTGCTGGCGGGGGTGTCGCTGGGGCTGTCCACGCGCCGCACGCCGCCGGGGCCGCGCCCGCGCGCGGCCGCGCGGGTCGGCGTCGCGGTGCGCGGGGTGCTGGTGGCCCTGCTGGGGCTGGCGCTGGTGAGCGCGGGCAGCCGCATCGCGATCGTGCTGCCGTACTACGGCGCGGCCTTCCTGCTGGTGCTGCCGGTGCTGTGGTGGCCGGCGCGGCGGCTGGCGGTGCTGGCGGCGGCGTGGCTGGTGGCCGGGCCGGTGGCGGGCTGGTGGCTGCGCGGCGCGCTGGCGCTGGCGCCCACCTACGAGCAGCCGACGCTGCTGGACCTGGCGCACCCGCTGGAGCTGCTGCGCACGCTGCTGCTGACGGGCTACTACCCGGTGCTGGGCTGGACGGCCTACCTGCTGCTGGGCCTGGCGGCGGCGCGCGCGGGCCTGGCGGGGGCGGCGGCGCTGCGGCTGCTGGGCGCCGGCCTGGTGCTGGCGGCGGGGTCGTGGGTGCTCAGCGCGCTGCTGCTGGGCCCGGCCGGCGGGCTGGCGCGCCTGGCGCAGCTGGGCGCGGTGCCGGGCGCGCCGTCGTGGACCTTCCACGGCACCGCGCCGACGGCCTCGCCGTGGTTCCTGGCGGTGGCCGAGCCGCACTCGGGCACGCCGCTGGACCTGCTGCACACCTCGGGCACGGCCCTGGCGGTGCTCGGGGCGGCGCTGCTGCTGCCGGCGGCGCTGACGCGGTTCCTGCTGCCGGTGGCGGCGTTCGGGTCGATGCCGCTGTCGGCCTACACCGCGCACGTGCTGGCGCTGGCGGCCCACCCCGGCGACGCGCCGTCGCTGCTGGCCGCGCACGTGCTGCTCGGGCTGCTGCTGGCCACGGGGTGGCGGCTGGCGTTCGGGCGCGGGCCGCTGGAGTCGGCGCTGTCGGGCGCGGCGGGCGCGGCCGCGGCGCTGGTGGCGCCGCGGCCGGCCCGGGGCTGAGGGCGCCGGGCCGGGCGCGCGGGGCGGCTCAGCCGCGCCCCCACAGCTCGAGCTCCTCGACGGCGACGGGCCGGCCGGCGGCCAGGGAGGCGTTGCCGGCGATGCCGACGGCCACGGCGCGCACCCCGTCGGTGTAGTCGGCCGGGGTGCCCAGCGGGTCCTCGCCGGGGCCGACGAAGACGTCGTGCAGCAGCCGCAGGTCGCCGCCGCCGTGGCCGCCCTCGCCGTTCTCGATCGCCACCTCGCGGGCGGTGCCCCAGTGCTCCTGCACGAGCAGGCGCTCGGAGACGGGCCGGGCCTCGCGCGCGTCGCGCTCCTCGGGCACGGCGCTGGGGTCGATGCCGCCGCCGGGGACGACGGCGCCGCGCTCGACGACGGTGAGCTCGGCGCGCCCGGCGGTGCCGTTGACGGCGACGGTGTAGCCCTCCCAGGGCGCGTGGGCGTTGAGGGAGTAGGACATGCTCGGCCCGCCGGCGTAGTCGACGACGAGGGAGAGGTTGTCCTCGATGTCGATCTCGCCGGTGAAGACGTCCTGGTCGCGCACGTAGCCGTCGTGCTGCTCGTTGTCGAGGTAGAGGCGCCGCAGCAGCTCGTCGCCGCGCAGGTCGAGCTGGAAGGGGTCGGCGGCGTCGCCGCCGGTGCCGCGCGGCGGGCGCGGGCCCAGGCCCCGGGCGGCGGCGTTCTTCGGGCCGTAGAAGCGCAGCCCGCCGCTGGCGAAGACGCGGCGCGGCTCGTCGTCGATCCACCAGTTCACCAGGTCGAAGTGGTGCGAGGCCTTGTGCACGAGCAGGCCGCCGGAGTTCTCCTTGCGCCGGTGCCAGCGGCGGAAGTAGTCGGCGCCGTGGGCGGTGTCCAGGACCCACTCGAAGTGCACGGAGGTCACGGTGCCGATCGCGCCGGAGGCGACCACGCGCTTGAGGGCGGTGTTGCGCGGGGAGTAGCGGTAGTTGAACGTCATGACGACGGAGCGGCCGCTGGTGCGCACCGCCTCCACGATGCGCCGGGCGCCGTCGGCGTCGGTGGTCAGCGGCTTCTCCACCACGACGTCGGCGCCGGCGAGCAGGGAGCGGGCGACGAGGTCGGCGTGGGTGTGGTCCGGGGAGGTGACCACGACGCGGTCCAGGCGCTGCTCGTCGATCGTGCGCTCGAGGTCGTCGGGGTGGAAGAGCACCGGCGCCGGCGCCCCGGCGGCCTCGGCGGCCTCGCGGTGGAAGCGGGCGCGGCCGGGGTTGGTGTCGCCCAGGGCGACGAGCAGCGCGTCCGCGGCGTGCGCGCCGGTCATCGCGTCCACGTACATGCGTGCCCTCGAGCCGCACCCCACCAGGCCGTAGCGGCGCTGCGCCATCGTCTCCCCCTCGAGCCGTGAAAGCCTTTTCCGAACGTGGACCCTAGGCTCCTGCCGAACCGCCGTCAACGACGAGGAGGACCCGTGCCCGACCCCGCCCCCGCCCCCGCCCCCGAGGTGCTCGCCGCCACCCCGCCCATGGGCTGGAACAGCTGGGACTGCTTCGGCACCACCGTCACCGAGGCGGAGGTCCTGGCCAACGCCGACCACCTGGCCGAGCACCTGCTGCCGCACGGCTGGGACACCGTCGTGGTGGACATCCAGTGGTACGAGCCGGTGACGCGGGCGCACGGCTACCGGCCCGTGTCCGAGCCGGTGCTCGACGCGCACGGGCGGCAGCTGCCCGCCCCCAACCGCTTCCCCTCCGCCGCCGGCGGGGCCGGCTTCGCCCCGCTGGCCGCGGCCGTGCACGAGCGCGGCCTGCGCTTCGGCCTGCACGTCATGCGCGGCGTCCCCCGCCGGGCCGTCGAGCTGGACCTGCCGGTGCTCGGCACGGACGCCACCGCCCGCGAGATCGCCGTGCCCGCGGACGACTGCGCCTGGAACCCCGACAACGTCGGGGTGGACCTGGACCACCCCGCCGGGCAGGCCTGGTACGACGCGCAGGTCGCGCAGTTCGCCGCCTGGGGCGTGGACTACCTCAAGCTCGACGACGTCCTGCACCCGTACCACGAGCGCGACGTCGCCGCCTACGCCACCGCGATCCGGCGCAGCGGCCGCCCGATCGTGCTGTCCACCTCCCCCGGCCGGCGGCTGTCCCTGGCGCGCGCGGAGCACCTGCGCGCCCACGCGCAGGTGTGGCGCGTCAGCGACGACCTGTGGGACCGGTGGGAGGACGTGCGCGAGCAGTTCCAGCGCGCCGCCCGGTGGGCGCCGCTGCAGGGCCCCGGCGGCTGGGCGGACCTGGACATGCTGCCGCTGGGGCGCGTCGGCATCCGCGCCGAGCGCGGCGAGGACCGCCTCAGCCGCCTGACCCTGGACGAGCAGCGCACGCTGGTGACGCTGTGGTGCGTGGCCCGCTCCCCGCTGATGTTCGGCGGGCACCTGCCCGACACCCCGCCGGAGACGCACGCGCTGCTGACGAACGACGCGGTGCTGGAGGTGCTGCGCAGCGGCTCGGGCGGGCGCGAGCTGCTGCGCGACGAGGAGCTGGTGGTGTGGACGGCCGACCTGCCCGCCGGCCGCTGCGTGGCGGTCTTCTGGCTGGACGAGGGGCCCAGCGGGCCGCTGCGGCTGAGCGCGGGCGACCTCGGGCTCGGCGCCGTCGGCGCGGTGCGGGACCTGTGGTCCGGCGAGCCCGTCGCGCCCGCGGACGGCGCCGTGCTCGTCGAGGTCCCCGCGCACGGGACCCGGCTGCTGCTGGTGACCGGCGGCTGAGGGCGGTCGGCGGGGGGCCTAGCGCGGCTGCTCCGGCGCGTCCGGGTCGCGCCCGGCGGCGCGCAGCACGGCCCGCCGGATCGGCTCGTAGCCGGTGCACCGGCACAGGTTGGACGTCAGCAGCCGCCGCAGCCGCTCGGGGTCGTCGACGACGGAGGGGTCCTGCTCCAGCGCCGCCTGCGCGAGCACCAGGAAGCCCGGGGTGCAGAAGCCGCACTGCAGGGCGTGCTCGGCGGAGAACGCCCGCTGCAGCGGGCTGAGCCCCGCCGCGCCCGCGCCGTCGGCGAGGCCCTCCACGGTGCGCACCTCGCGCCCCTCGCAGGAGACCGCCAGCACCAGGCACGAGCGCACCGCGCGCCCGTCCAGGGCGACGGTGCACGACCCGCACACGCCCTGCTCGCACGCCAGGTGGGTGCCGGTGAGGCCCAGGTCCTCGCGCAGCACGTCGCCGAGGTGGCGGCGCGGTTCGACGTCGACCTCGCGCTCCTCGCCGTTGACGCTCAGCCGCACCCTCACGCCGCCTCCTGCCGCTGTCCCCGGGCGTCGGCGAGCGCCGCGCCCAGCGCCCGGCGCACGAGCACCGAGAGCACCTGCCGCCGGTGGTCGATACCGCCGTGCGGTTCGGGCACGGGGTCGGCGTCCTCGTGCGCGGCCACCCGCGCGGCCCCGGCGAAGGCCTCCGGCGTCGCGGGGGCGCCGCGCAGGAGCCGCTCGGCGCGGTGGGCGCGCACGGGGCGGTCCGCGGCCCCGGCCAGGCCGATGCGCGCCGAGCGCACCGCGCCGTCCTCGACCTCCAGCACGGCCAGCGCGGCGGCCGCGGCGAAGCTGGCCTCGGTGCGCCGGTGCTCCAGGAACCCCGCGCCGGCGCCCGGCGGCGGCAGCGGCAGGCGGACCCCGGTGAGCAGCTCCGCGTCGCGGCGGACGGTGGCGTGCCGGCCGGTGAACCACTGCCCGGCGGCGACGGTGCGCGCGCCGGCGGGACCGCGCAGGTCCAGCACCGCGTCCAGGGTCACGGCGAGCACGCCCCACTCGGCGGTGGGGTGCGCCCACGCCAGGCTGCCGCAGAACGTGCCCAGCTCGCGGATGGGCGGGTGCCCGACGTGCTCGGCCAGCACCGGCAGCACGCGCCCCAGGGCGCCGGACGCCGCGGCCGGGTCCTCCAGCGCGCGGTGGCGCACGAGGGCGCCGACGCGCAGGTGCCCCTCGTGCACGCCGAGGCCGTCCAGGCCGGGCACCCGGCGCAGGTCCACCACGAGCGAGGGCCGCACCCGCCGGTGGTGCAGGTCCAGCAGCAGGCTCTGCCCGCCGGCCAGGACGGCGGCGCCGCCGGGCCGGTCGGCCCCGGCGGCCAGGGCCAGGACGGCGTCCTCGAGCGACGAGGGGGCGACGAGGTCGAAGGGCGGGGACTTCACGAGGCCGCCCCGGCGCGCGCCCCGGCGGCGGCGCGCCACACCCGCTCGGGGGTGAGCGGCATCTGCAGGGTCCCGGGGTCCTCGAGCTGCAGGGCGTCGGCCACCGCGTTGACGACCGCCGGCGGCACGCCGATGCAGCCGGCCTCCCCGGCTCCCTTGGCGCCCAGCGGGTTGCCGGGGTTGGGCGTCACGGTCTCCTCCAGCGTCATCGGCGGCACCTCGGACAGCGTGGGCAGCAGGTAGTCGAACAACCCGGCGTGCAGCTGCGGGACCCCGTCCTCGCCGTGGGGGACGTCCTCGTAGAGCGCCTGGCCGACGCCCTGGACGATGGAGCCGACCGTCTGCCCGCGGGTCAGGACGGGGTTCACCACGACGCCGTAGTCGTCGACGGCGACCAGGCGCAGCACCCGCACGTCGCCCAGCTCGGGGTCGACCTCCACCACCGCGGCGTAGCTGCCGAAGGGGAACGCGGCGTCCTGGCGGAACTCGTGGTCGGCGCGCAGCGCGCCCGTCGCCGCGACCAGCTCGGCCGTCTCGACGCGGCGGCCGCCGGGCAGGTCGAGCCCCCCGGAGCGCCAGGTCACCGACCCCGCTGGGACCTCCGGGCCACCGTCCGAGGCCCACCGCGCCGCGCGCCGGCGGGCCAGGTCGACGAGCTCCCCGGCGGCCAGGTGCAGGGCGGCGCCGCCCATCTGCATCGAGCGGCTGCCGAAGCTGCCGACGCCGCTGGCGACCTCGGCGGTGTCGGCGGCGACGTAGCGGACCCGGTCCAGGGGGACCCCGAGGACGTCGGCGGCGACCTGCGCGAGGGCGGTCTCGTGGCCCTGCCCGGTGGAGGAGGTGCCGCAGCGCGCTACGAACGTGCCGTCCGCCAGGGCCTCCACGCTGCCGAACTCGCGCAGCATCGGCCCGTCCCCGCCGGAGCGCTCCACGTAGCTGCAGAAGCCGACGCCGAGGGGCGGGGCGGCGGGGTCCTCCCGGCGGCGGCGCTGCTCGGCGCGCCAGCCATCCAGGCCGAGCGCCTCCACGCAGCGCTCCAGGGACCGGGCGTACTGCCCGCTGTCGTAGGTGCGCCCGGTGGGCGTGTCGTACGGGAACGCCTCGGGGGGCACGAAGTTCCTGCGGCGCAGCTCGACCGGGTCGACCCCCAGGCGCCGGGCGGCCAGCTCCACGGTGCGCTCGACGGCCGAGGCCGCCTCCGGCCGCCCCGCCCCGCGGTACGGCGCGGTCGGCGAGGTCGTGGTCACCACGCACCGCATGCGGGCGTGGACGTGCTCGGTGGCGTACGCGCCGGTGGCCATCAGGGCGGTCTGCTGCGGGACGATCACGCCGGTGTGCGGGTAGGCGCCGAGGTTCGCCAGCACGTCGAGGTCGAAGGCGAGGAAGCGCCCGTCGGCGTCCAGGGCCAGGCGCGTGCGCTGGTCCTGCCCGCGGCCGTGGGTGTGGGCGGTGAACGCCTCGGCGCGGTCCTCGACCCAGCGCACGGGGCGGTCCAGCCGCAGGGCCAGGGCCGCCACGACGAGGTACTCGGGGAACGTGGCGCTCTTGGAGCCGAACGCCCCGCCGGCGTCGGGGACCTGCACGCGCACGGCGTCCGGCGCCAGGTGCAGCGCCTGGGCGAGGTTGTCGCGCAGCCGGTGCGGCGCCTGGTGGGAGACCCGGACGTGCAGCCGGCCCTCCTCGGGCACGGCGAGGAACGCGCGCGCCTCCAGGGAGACGGGGGCCACGAGCTGCTGGCGGTACCGGCCCTCCACGACGAGGTGCGCGCGCTCCCACACCTCCTGCGGGACCGGGTCGCCGAACTCCGCCTCGACGGCGACGTTGGCGTGGCCGGGGAACAGCTCGGGCCCCTCCAGCGCGGCGGCGGGGTCCACGAGCGCGGGCAGCTCGTCGATGCGGTGGCGCACCGCGTCGACGCCGTCCTCGGCGCGGTAGCGGTCCGCGGCCAGGACCACCGCGACCGGCTGGCCGACGTGGCGCACCCGGTCGGTCGCGAGCGAGGGCCAGTCCCGGCCCTCCGCGACGCCGGGCTGCCCGAACGGCGGCACCACCGGCAGGCCGGGCAGGTCCCGCGCCGACCAGGCGCCCAGCACCCCGGGCACGCCGCGGGCCGCGGAGACGTCCACGTCGACGAGCACGCCGTGCGCGACGGGGCTGCGCACGAACGCCGCGTCCAGCAGCCGGGGCAGGGCGAGGTCGGCGACGTACAGCCCCGCGCCGCGCAGCAGCCGCAGGTCCTCGCGGCGGGTCAGCTCGGCGCTCACGCGCCCATCGCACACCCTCCGGCCGGGGGCCACCACCCGGAGCGGGGGCCGGCCCCGAGGGGCGCGGGGCCGGCGGGGGCTCAGCCGGCGGTGAGGAACGCGCGCGCGGGTGCGCCGTCGGCCCCGGGCACCAGCAGCGGCAGGCAGGTGAACCCGTAGCGCCCCGGGGCGGGGGGGCGCGGGGGCCGGGGGCCCCCCGCCACCACCCCCCCGGGCCGCACCCCCACCTGGGGGGGGGCGGGGGGGTGGTGCGGGGGGGCGGTTCAGTT
>NZ_JBJLSG010000071.1:0-24992 GCF_050871925.1 Kineococcus gurbantunggutensis | reverse complement strand
GCCCCCCGGCCCCCCCCCCCCCCCGCCCCGCCCCCCGCCCCCCCCCCCCCCCCCCCCCCCGCCCCCCCCCCCCCCCCCCCCCCCCGGGCCCCGCTCACAGCGGGAAGCCGACGTACTTCGTCTCCAGGTACTCCTCGATGCCCTCGGCGCCGCCCTCGCGGCCGAAGCCGGAGGCCTTCACCCCGCCGAAGGGCGCCGCGGCGTTGGAGACCACCCCGGCGTTCAGGCCCACCATGCCCGTCTCCAGCGCCTCGGCCACCCGCAGCCCGCGCGAGAGGCCCTCGGTGAAGACGTAGCCGACCAGGCCGTGCTCGGTGTCGTCGGCCAGCGCCACGGCCTCCTCCTCGGTCTCGAAGGTCGCCACCGGGGCGACGGGGCCGAAGGTCTCCTCGGTCAGCAGCCGCGCCCCGGCCGGCACGGCCTCCACGACGGTGGGCGCGTAGAAGTAGCCGCGCTCCCCCACCCCCTCGCCGCCGGTGAGCACCCGCGCGCCGGCGGCCACCGCCTCGCCCACCCGGCGCGCCACGCCGTCGCGGGCGCGCGCGTCGATGAGCGGGCCCACCTGCACGCCGTCCTCGGTGCCGCGGCCGACGCGCAGCGCGCCCATCCGCTCGGCCAGGCGGCGGGAGAACTCCCGCGCCACGCCGCGCTGGACGTAGAAGCGGTTGGCGGCGGTGCACGCCTCGCCCGTGTTGCGCATCTTCGCGGCCAGCGCGCCCTCGACCGCCGCGTCGAGGTCGGCGTCGTCGAAGACGAGGAACGGGGCGTTGCCGCCCAGCTCCATGCTGAGGCGCAGCAGCCGCTGGGCGGACTGCTCCACCAGCGCGCGCCCGACGGGCGTGGAGCCGGTGAAGGTGAGCTTGCGCAGCCGCGCGTCGCGCACCAGCGGTTCCACGACCTGCCGGGTGGAGGTGGTGGTGACGACGTTGAGCACGCCGTCGGGCAGGCCGGCGCCCTGGAGCACCTGCGCCAGCAGCAGCGCGGTCAGCGGCGTCTGCGTGGCGGGCTTGAGCACCAGCGCGCAGCCGGCCGCGAGCGCCGGGGCGATCTTGCGGGTGGCCATCGCCAGCGGGAAGTTCCACGGCGTGATGGCCAGGGTCGGGCCCACCGGCTGCTTGAGCGTCAGCAGCCGCGAGCCGCCCGCGGGGTCCTGCGCGTAGCGGCCCGAGATGCGCGGGGCCTCCTCGGAGAACCAGCGCAGGAACTCCGCGCCGTAGGCGACCTCCGCGCGCGCCTGGTCCAGCGGCTTGCCCATCTCCAGCGTCATCAGCAGCGCGAAGTCCTCCCCGCGCGCGGTGACCGCCTCGAACGCGCGGCGCAGCAGCTCGGCGCGCTCGCGCGTCGGGGTGCGCGCCCAGCCGCGCTGGGCGGCCACCGCGGCGTCCAGCGCGGCGCGGCCGTCGGCCACCGCGGCGTCGGCCACGTGCGCGAGCACCTCGCCGGTGGCGGGGTCCTCCACCGCGACCGTGCGCCCGCCCTGGGCCGCGCGCCACGACCCGCCGGTGAACAGGCCGGTGGGCACCGAGGCCACCAGCTCCCGCTCGCGCTGCGCCCCGCCCGTCGTCGCGCCCGTCGTCGTGCTCACCACGCGTCCTCCCCGCCCGTCCCGCTCAGTCCACGTCCTGGTCGTCGCCCCCGGCGGCGCGCACCGCGCCGTCCGCGGCGCGCGCGGCGGCGGGGGCCGCCGGCGGCTCCAGGGCGGCGAACACCTCGTCGAGGACGTCGAAGGCCTCCTCCAGCAGCTCGTCGGCGATGACCAGCGGCGGCAGGAAGCGCAGGACGTTGCCGTGGGTGCCGCAGGTCAGGACGACCACGCCGCGCCGGGCGGCCTCGCGCGCCACCGCGGCGGCCAGGGCCGCGTCGGGCTCGCGCGTGCCCGGCCGCACCAGCTCGGCCGCCATCATCGCCCCGCGCCCGCGCACGTCGCCCACGCGCGCGTCGCGCGCGGCCAGGCGCCGCAGCCGGGCGCCGACGACCTCCTCGATGCGCCGGGCGCGCTCGACCAGGCCGCCCTCGCGCACCGCGCGCAGGGCGCCGACCGCGGCGGCGCACGCGGCGGGGCTGCCGCCGTAGGTGCCGCCCAGGCCGCCGGTGACGGGCGCGTCCATGATCTCCGCGCGGCCGGTGACCGCGGACAGCGGCAGGCCGCCGGCGATGCCCTTGGCGGTGGTCACCAGGTCGGGCACGACGCCCTCGTGCTCGCAGGCGAACATCGCGCCGGTGCGCGCGAAGCCGGTCTGCACCTCGTCGGCGACGAGGACGACGCCGTTCGCGCGGGTCCACTCCGCCAGCGCCGGCAGGAACCCCGGGGCCGGGACGATGAAGCCGCCCTCGCCCTGGATCGGCTCGACGACGACCGCCGCCAGGTGGGCCGCGCCGACCTGCTTCTCGATGACCTCGATCGCGCGGCGGGCCGCGGCGGGGCCGTCCACGGGACGGCCCTCGGCGTCGGTGCCGTCGCGGAACGGGTACGACAGGGGCGCGCGGTAGACCTCGGGGGCGAAGGGGCCGAAGCCGCTCTTGTAGGGGGCGCTCTTGGCGGTCATCGCCATCGTGAGGTTCGTGCGGCCGTGGTAGGCGTGGTCGAAGACGACGACGGCCGGGCGGCCGGTGTGCGCGCGGGCGATCTTCACCGCGTTCTCGACGGCCTCGGCGCCGGAGGTGAACAGCGCGGTCCTCTTCGCGTGGTCGCCCGGGGTGAGCTCGTTGAGGGCCTCGGCGACCTGCACGTACGCCTCGTACGGCGTGATCATGAAGCAGGTGTGGGTGAAGCGGGAGACCTGCTCGGTGACGGCCTCGACGACCTGCGGGGCGGAGTTGCCCACCGTGGCGACCGCGATGCCGGAGCCGAGGTCGATGAAGGAGTTGCCGTCGACGTCCACGACGACGCCGCCGCCGGCGGCCGCGGCGTAGAAGGGCGTGGAGGAGCCGACGGCGGCGGACACCGACGCCGCGCGCCGGGCGGCCAGCGCGCGCGAGCGCGGACCGGGCACCTCGGTGACCAGCCGGCGCTCCTGGGGCAGGGCGGGCCCGCCGGTGGCGGTGCCGGTGGCGGTGCCGGTCGCGGTGTCGGTCACGGTGCTGCTCCTCGTCCTCGGATCGCTGCGCCGGCACCGCGGCGGCACCGGCGGCCACGACGCTAGGCACGCCGCCGGGCGCTGTCGATGTCCACCCAGCACGACCGGCGGCCCGCTGCTGTGCGAAGGTGCCACCGTGGTGACGGTCGCGGACCTGCTGGCGCGCGCAGAGCTGGGGCTGCGCGTCGTGGCCGGCGGCACCTCGGCCGCGCTGCGCTGGGTCGCCACCAGCGAGCTGGAGGACCCCGCCGCCTTCCTGGAGGGCGGTGAGCTGCTGCTCACCACCGGCCTCGGCAGCGGGACGGGCGGCGGGCAGGACTGGCCCGCCTGGCTGGAGCGCCTCGCCGGGGCCGGGGTGGGGGCCGTCGGCTTCGGCACCGGGCTGAGCCACGAGCGGGTGCCCGCCCCGCTGGTCGCCGCCGCCGCGCGCCGCGGGGTGGCGCTGCTGGAGGTGCCGCCGGCCACCCCGTTCATCGCCGTCTCCGAGGCGCTGGCGGACCTGCTGCGCAGCGGCGAGAGCGCCGCCGAGGCCGCCGCGGCGCAGGCGCAGCGCGACCTCGCCGTGGCCGCGGGCGGGCCGGACGGCACCGGGCGGCTGCTCGCGGTGCTCGGGCGCGCCACCGCGGGCACCGCATGGCTGGTCGACGAGCGCGGTGCGGTGCTGCGCGCCGGCGGTCCCGGCCCGCTGCCCGCCGGCACGGCCGCCGTGGTGCGGCGCCTGCGCCCGCGCGCGCTGCTGGCCAGCCACACCGACCTCTCCCCCACCGGCAGCGTGCACGTGCGCGCCGTCGGCGCGGCCGGCGCGGCCGGCGCCCCGCACGCCTGGCTGGTGCTGAGCGCCGCGCCGGAGCCGGCCCGCGCCCGGCAGGCGGTGGTGGGCACGGCCGCGGCGCTGCTGGGCGTGCTGCTGGAGCAGGAGCGCTGCGCCCGGCGCGAGCGGGCCCGCTGGGCCGGCTGCGCGGTGGAGCTGCTGCTGGCCGGGCACGTCGGCGCCGCCGCGGACGTGCTGGCCTCCGCACCGCCAACCGCACCGCCCGCCGACCCGCCCGCGCTGCCCGCCGTGCTGCGGCTGCTGCACGTGCGCGGCGGGCACGAGGACGGCGGGCACGAGGACGGCGGGGGCGGCTCGGCGGGGGCCCCGGACCCGGCGGACCTGCCGGCGCTGCCCGCGGGCGCGCTGGTCGCCGTCCTGCCGCGCCGCGGCGACGTGCTCGTGCTGTGCCCGGAGGCGCGGGACGCGCCGGCCGCCTGCGAGGCGGCGCTGAGCGGCGCGGGGCTGCGCGTGGGCACCGGCCTGGCCGTGCCGCCCGCGGGGGCGGCGCTGGGCGAGGCGTCCGCGCGGGCGGCCGCGGCGCGCACCGGCGCGGGGCGCCCGGTGGTGCGCGCCGACGAGCCCGGCGCGACCGCGCTCGCGGCGCGCTGGGGCGGGGACGGGCTGCGGGCCTGGGCGGCGGAGGTGCTGCACCCCCTGGAGCGGCTGCCGCCCGCGGAGGCCGCCGACCTGCGCGCCGCCGGGCACGCCTTCCTGGCCCACCACGGCCAGCGCCTGGCCGCGGCGAGCGCCCTGGGGGTGCACCGCAACACGCTGCGGCACCGTCTGGCCCGGCTCGAGCAGGTGCTGGGGCGCTCCCTCGACGTGCCGCAGGACCGCGCCGAGCTGTGGCTGGCGCTGGACGCCCCGACGGGTGCACCGGCCGGTGCCCGGGCGGGTGGGACGGGTGCACCGGCGGGTGGTGCGGGGCCGTAGGTTGCCGCCCGTGGCCCTGGACCCGCACGACCTGCCGCCCGCCGCGCTGGAGTTCCTGCGCGAGCGGCACCTGGCGACCCTGACGACGCTGCGCCCGGACGGCTCCCCGCACGTGGTGCCCGTCGGGTTCACCTTCGACCCCGGCACCGCCACGGTGCGGGTCATCACCTCCGGGCCCTCCCGCAAGGCCCGCAACGTGCGCGAGGGCTCGCGCGCCGTGGTGGCGCAGGTGGACGGCCGGCGCTGGCTGGCGCTGGAGGGTCCCGGGCGGCTGCTCACCGCGGCCGAGGAGGTCGCCGACGCCGAGCGCCGCTACGCCGAGCGCTACCGCACCCCCCGGCCCAACCCGCAGCGCGTCGTGGTCGTCGTCGACGTCGACCGGGTGCTGGGGTCCGTGCCGCCCTGGGACTGAGCCCCGCCCGCGCGGGCGCGGGCACCGGGACCCCGGGGCCCCTCCGGGCCTCAGGCCTCGTGGGAGGTCATCAGCTCCACGACGCGGTCGAGGAAGGCGTCCACGGGCGCCTCGCGGTAGCCGCGCCGGCCCCGGCGCGGGCGGAACAGCGCCGCGCGCACGTCCGCGGCCTCCAGGCGCGCGCCGCCGGCGAAGTGCTCGGCCAGCAGGGCGCACAGCGCGTCGACGTCGCCGGGGCGGTAGCCGCGGCGCAGGCGGCGCGCGCGGGGGAACCGCTCGCCGTCGGGCTCGTCGAGCCGGCCCAGCACCGCCGCGCTGAGCGCGGCGTGCCGCTCGGCCCACTGCCGCTGGGCGCCGCCGGCCAGGGCGCGCACCCGCTCGGCGCGGGCCAGGCGGTCCTCCAGGCCGGCCAGCACCGCGTCGGTGGCCTCCACGTCGTACCCGCCGAACTGGGCGCCGAAGCCGACCGCGCGCACCTGCGCCGCGGTGAGCCGGCCCGCGGGCACGGCCCGCTCGGCGTGCTCGAAGAACGCGTCGACGTCGGCGGCTCGGTAGCCGCGGCGCAGGCGGCCGGTGCGGTGCGGGCGCTGGCGCAGCGCCTCCTCGACGCCGCGCTCGCCCACCTCCTGCGTCACCGGTGCGCCCCGGGCAGCGGTGCGCTCACGCGCGCGGCTGCTCGGGCGCCACCGCGGCCAGCTGGCCGCAGGCGCCGTCGATGTCGCTGCCGCGGGTGTCGCGCACGGTGGTGGGGATGCCGCGGGCCTCCAGGGCCGCCACGAACGCCCGCTCCACCGCCGGGTCGCTGGCCGTCCACTTCGAGCCCGGCGTCGGGTTCAGCGGGATGGGGTTGACGTGCACCCAGCCGCGCCCGCGCGCGTTGAGCAGCTTGCCCAGGCGGTCCGCGCGCCACGCCTGGTCGTTGACGTCGCGGATGAGCGCGTACTCGATGCTCACGCGCCGGCCCGTGGCGTCGAAGTAGCGCCGGGCGGCGTCCAGGGCCTCGGCGACCTTCCAGCGCCGGTTGACCGGCACCAGCTCGTCGCGCAGCTCGTCGTCGGGGGCGTGCAGGCTCAGCGCGAGGGTGGCCGCGATGCCCTCGGCGGCGAACTTGTCGATCGCCGGCACCAGGCCGACGGTCGACATCGTCAGCCCGCGCGCGGAGAGGCCCACGCCGTCCGGGGCCGGGGCGGTGAGCCGGCGCACGGCGGCCACGGCCGAGCGGTAGTTGGCCAGCGCCTCGCCCATGCCCATGAAGACGACGTTGGAGACGCGGCCGGGGCCGCCGGCGACCTCCCCGCGCGCCAGGGAGCGCGAGGCGGCCAGGACCTGCTCGACGATCTCGGCGGTGGACAGGTTGCGGGTCAGGCCGGCCTGCCCGGTGGCGCAGAAGGGGCAGTTCATGCCGCACCCGGCCTGGCTGGAGATGCACAGGGTGTCGCGGTTCTTGTAGCGCATGAGGACCGACTCCACGAGGGCGCCGTCGTGCAGGCGCCACAGCGTCTTGACGGTCCGGCCGCCGTCGGCGGTCAGGGAGCGCACCGGCGTCAGCAGCGTGGGCAGCAGCGCGTCGGCGATGCGCCGGCGCGAGGCGGCCGGCAGGTCGGTCATGCGCTCGGGGTCGTCCTCGAGGCGCTCGAACCACTGCGTGGCCAGCTGGCGGGCGCGGAACGGCTTCTCGCCCAGCTCGGCCAGCGCCGCGGCGCGGTCGGCGGGCTCCAGGTCGCTGAAGTGGCGCGGCGGCTTGCCCCGGCGGGGGGCGGTCATCACGAGCGCGCCGGGGGCGGCCGGGGCCAGGGGCAGCGGGCGGCGGTCGGCGTCCCGGGCGAAGTCCTGGCTGAAGTCCTGGGGGGCGTCCGCCGCGGTGGCGGGGGCGGGGGGAGTCGGCATGGTCCTCCCATGGTAAGGCGCGCGCGTGCCCGTTCCCGCGGTCGCGCGGGAACGGGCACGCGGCGGTGCTCGGGGGCCGGGCTCAGGGGCCGACGAGCACCAGCAGCAGCAGGTGCACGACGGGCGCGGTGGGCAGCAGCGAGTCCAGCCGGTCCATGACGCCGCCGTGCCCGGGCAGCAGGTCGCCCATGTCCTTGATGCCCAGGTCCCGCTTGAGCATGGACTCCGACAGGTCCCCCAGGACGGCGACGGCGACGGTGACCAGGCCCAGCAGCAGCCCGCCCCACCACGGCCCGCCGAGCATCAGCGGCAGGCACACCGCGCCCAGCACCGCACCGGTGGCCAGCGAGCCGGCGGTGCCCTCCCAGGACTTCTTCGGGCTGACGGAGGGGGCCATGGGGTGCCGGCCGAGGAAGACGCCGGCCGCGTAGCCGCCGATGTCGCTGGCCACGGCCAGCAGCACGAAGAGCAGCACCCGCCAGGGCCCGTCGGAGGCGGCGAGCATGAGCATCGCGAAGGAGCCCAGCAGCGGGCCGTACGAGACGACGAAGACGCCGCCGGCGACGTCGCGCACCGCCGGCACCCCCACGGGGCTGCCGTGGTCGCCGCCGGTGGCGACCATCCGCCACACCAGGACCGCGAGCACGCTCAGGGCGTACGCGACCAGCAGGGTCTCGCCGCCGCCGAGGTAGGCGCCGGGCAGCATCGCGAGGGTGCCCACGACCGGGGGCAGCACCGGCACCCGCAGGTGCTGGACGCGGAAGGCGCGCACCACCTCGACGGTGCCGTAGAGGACGGCGGCGCAGGCGAGGACGACGAACGCCTCGGGCCGCACGAAGAGGCTGAGCAGCAGCACCGCGCCGAGCGCGAGACCCACGCCGACCGCGGCGGGCAGGTTGCGCCCGGCGCGGGGCGTGCGCGCGGCTCCGGTGGCCGCGTCGGGTGCGGGCGCGTTCACACCGCCAGGAGTTCCGCTTCCTTGTTCTTCAGCAGCTCGTCGACGGCCTCGACGTACTTCCTCGTCGTGGCCTCGAGGTCCTTCTCCGCGCGGGTGACCTCGTCCTCGCCGGCCTCGCCGTCCTTGACGATGCGGTCCAGCTCCTCCTTGGCGCGGCGGCGGACGTTGCGCAGGGACACGCGCGCGTCCTCGGCCTTGGTGCGGGCGAGCTTGATGTAGTCCTTGCGCCGCTCCTCGGTCAGCTGCGGCAGCGCCACGCGGATGACGTGGCCGTCGTTGCCGGGGTTGACGCCGAGGTCGGAGTTGCGCAGCGCCTTCTCGATCTCGCCCATCGCGCTGCGGTCGAAGGGCGTGATGAGGACCGAGCGCGCCTCGGGGATCTGGAAGGAGGCGAGCTGCTGCAGCGGGGTCGGCGCACCGTAGTAGTCCACGAGGATCTTGTGGAACATGGCCGCGTTCGCCCGGCCGGTGCGGATGGCGCCGAAGTCCTCCTTGGCGACGTCGATCGCCTTGCTCATCTTCTCCTCGGCCTCGAGGAGGGTGTCGTCGATCACGGTGGTCCCTTCGTCCTGCTCCGGCGCGTCCCGGTGCCCGCGGTGGGCGGCGGGCCCGGTCCCCCGGGCCCGCGGCAGCTCAGCCGGCGGTCACCTGCGTGCCGATCCTCTCACCCCGCAGCGCGCGCGCCACGCCCTGGCCCTCCATGCCGAAGACGACCATGGGCAGGCGGTTGTCCATGCACAGGCTGAAGGCGGTGGTGTCGACCACGCGCAGCCCGCGCTGCAGGGCCTCCGCGTAGCTGATCTCGTCGATCTTGGTGGCGGTGGGGTCCTTGCGCGGGTCGCCCGTGTAGACGCCGTCGACGCCGTTCTTGGCCATCAGGACGGCGTCGGCGCGCACCTCCAGCGCCCGCTGGGCGGCCACGGTGTCGGTGGAGAAGTACGGCATGCCCGCGCCCGCGCCGAAGATGACCACGCGGTTCTTCTCCATGTGGCGGATGGCGCGGCGCGGGATGTAGGGCTCGGCCACCTGGCCCATGGCGATGGCGGTCTGCACGCGGGTGTCCACGCCGGCCTGCTCCAGGAAGTCCTGCAGGGCCAGGGCGTTCATCACCGTGCCGAGCATGCCCATGTAGTCGGCGCGGCTGCGCTCCATGCCGCGCTGGGACAGCTCCGCGCCGCGGAAGAAGTTGCCGCCGCCGACGACGATGGCGACCTGCACGCCCTGCTTGACGCCGCTGGCGATCTCCCGGGCGACCTGGGCGATCACGTCGGGGTCGACACCGACGGAGCCGTTGCCGAAGAACTCGCCGGACAGCTTCAGCAGCACCCGGCGGTAGCGCGGGCCGGGCTCGACCGTGCCGGCCTCCAGGTCGACGGTCAGGCTCGGCTCGGTGGTGTCCGGCACGCGGGTCTCCTCTACGGCGGGTCGGGGTTCTGGGGAAGTGTGCCGCACCGCCGCGCGTGCGGGCGCCGGTGGTGCGGGTGCGCTGGTCCGGACGGGTGCGGGGCCCCCGGACGCGCGAACGGGGCGGGTGGACCGGAGTCCACCCGCCCCGCGGTGGGACGTCTCAGGCGCCGACGCGGATGCGCGCGTAGCCGGTGAGCTTCACGCCCGCACCATCGAGCAGCTTGGTGATCGTCTGCTTCGGGTCCTTGGCGAACGGCTGCTCCAGCAGGACGTTGTCCTTGAAGTAGCTGTTGACGCGGCCCTCGACGATCTTGGCCATGGCGGCCTCGGGCTTCTTCTCCTCGCGCGCGGTCTCCTCGGCGATGCGGCGCTCGTTCTCGACCGTCTCGGCCGGGACCTCGTCGCGGCTGAGGTAGATCGGGGACATGGCCGCCGCGTGCATGGCCACGTCGCGGCCGAGCTCGTCATTGGTGGAGTCCAGGGCCACCAGCACGCCGATGGTCGGCGGCAGGTCGCTGGCCGTCTTGTGCAGGTAGGAGGACACGTGGGCGCCCTCCACGCGGGCGACGCGGTTGACGACGATCTTCTCGCCGATCGTCGCGTTGGCCTCGTCGAGGACCTCCTGCACGGTCTTGCCGCCCATGTCGGAGGCCAGCAGGGACTGCGCGTCGGCCGCGCCGATCGCGACGGCCTGCTGCAGCACGCGGTCGGCCAGCTCGATGAAGCGCTCGCCCTTGGCGACGAAGTCGGTCTCGCAGTTGACCTCGACGAGCACGCCCACGCCGCCGTCGACGTGCGCGGCCACCAGGCCGTTGGAGGCGTCGCGGCCTTCGCGCTTGGTGACGCCCTTGAGGCCCTTGATGCGCAGCAGCTCGACGGCCTTGTCGAAGTCGCCCTCGGCCTCGACCAGCGCGTTCTTGCAGTCCAGCATGCCCGCGCCGGTCATCTCGCGCAGCTTCTTGACGTCAGCGGCGGTGTACGCAGCCATCGGTCCTTCTCCTCCTGGGTCTCGGGACGATCTGGGATCGGGGGGGCCGGACGCACGGACGCCCCGGGCCGCGGACGGCCCGGGGCGTGCGCGGTCAGGCCTGGGTGGAGGCGCCGACCGTCTGCGAGGGGGCCTCGGCCTCGGTGGGCTCGTCGCCGGAGAGGGCGACGGCCTCGGCGTCCTGGCCGGTGGCGGCGGCGGCCGCGGCGGCCTCCGGGCGCGAGGCGGCCTCGACGGTGGCGGTGGACTCGCTGCCGCCGGACTGGATGCCCTCGCTGCCGGCGAGCAGGTCCTGCTCCCAGGCGGCCAGCGGCTCGGCGTCGGACGCCGCGGCGGTGCCGCCGCCGTGGCGGATCTGCAGGCCCTCGGCGACGGCGTCGGCGATGACGCGGGTCAGCAGGGTGACCGAGCGGATCGCGTCGTCGTTGCCGGGGATGCGGTAGTCCACGTCGTCCGGGTCGCAGTTGGAGTCCAGGATCGCGACGACGGGGATGTTCAGCTTCTTGGCCTCGTCGACGGCCAGGTGCTCCTTGTTGGTGTCGACGATCCACACCGCGGAGGGCACCTTGGACATGTCGCGGATGCCGCCGAGGGTCTTGTCCAGCTTCTCCTTCTCGCGGCGCAGGACGAGGAGCTCCTTCTTCGTCAGGCCGGAGCCGGCCACGTCGTCGAAGTCGACCTCCTCGAGCTCGCGCAGGCGCGCGATCCGCTTGGAGACGGTGGAGAAGTTGGTCAGCATGCCGCCGAGCCAGCGCTGGTTCACGAACGGCATGCCCACGCGGCGGGCCTGCTCGGCGATGGGCTCCTGGGCCTGCTTCTTCGTGCCGATGAACAGGATCGAGCCGCCGTGGGCGACGGTCTCCTTGACGAAGTCGTAGGCGCGGTCGATGAACGACAGCGACTGCTGCAGGTCGATGATGTAGATGCCGTTGCGCTCGGTGAACAGGAAGCGCTTCATCTTCGGGTTCCAGCGGCGCGTCTGGTGCCCGAAGTGCACACCGGACTCGAGCAGCTGGCGCATCGTCACGACGGCCATGGGTGGTCCTCCTCGTGCCGGCCCCCCGTCGGGGCCGATCGGTTCTCCGCGGCGGACCGGCCGGCCCGACGCGCCTGGTCCCCGGCGGCGCACCCCGACCGCCGGTGACGGCGGACCGAGAGGGGTGGCTCCCTGCTGAGCGCAGGACGCGGGGACGCGGTGTCACGCCGACCGCGGACGGCCGGGACCGGGCGCGCACGACGTGCCCTCGTAGTCTACTGGTCGTGAGCACCAGCCTCGACCGCGGCGGTGTCGTGCGACGCATGCGGCGCTTCGGACCGACGATCTTCGCCGAGATGTCGGCGCTCGCGCAGCGCACCGGGGCGGTGAACCTGGGCCAGGGCTTCCCCGACGCCGACGGCCCGGCCTCGCTGCTGGCCGACGCCGCCGAGGCGATCCGCACCGGGCGCAACCAGTACCCGCCCGGCCTCGGCGAGCCCGAGCTGCTGGAGGCGGTGGCCGCGCACCAGCGCCGCTTCCGCGGCGCGGAGCTGGACCCGGCCACGCAGGTCCTCGTCACCGCCGGGGCCACCGAGGGCGTCGCGGCGGCCGTGCTGGCGCTGGCCGAACCGGGCGACGAGGTCGTCGTGCTGGAGCCCGCCTACGACTCCTACGCGGCGGTGATCGCCCTGGCGGGGGCCGTGCAGCGCCCGGTGGCGCTGCTGCCGGCCGCGGACGGATCGGGCCGCTTCGCGCTGGACCGCGAGGGGCTGCGCGCGGCCTTCTCCGGGCGCACCCGCCTGGTGCTGCTCAACACCCCGCACAACCCCACCGGCACGGTCCTCACCCGCGAGGAGCTCACCGAGGTGGCGCGCCTGGCCGTCGAGCACGACGTGGTGGTGCTCACCGACGAGGTGTACGAGCACCTCGTCTTCGACGGCGCGGCGCACGTGCCGCCGGCGAGCCTGCCGGGCATGGCGGAGCGGACCCTGTCGGTCTCCTCCGCGGGCAAGACGTTCTCGGTCACCGGCTGGAAGGTCGGCTGGGTCACCGGCCCGGCGCACCTGGTGGCCGCGGTGCGCACCGTCAAGCAGTTCCTCACCTACGTCAACGGCGCGCCGTTCCAGCCCGCGGTGGCCCGCGCGCTGGGCCTGGGCGACGGCTTCTACCGCGAGCTGGCCGCGGACCTGCAGCGTCGCCGGGACCTGCTGCGCGAGGGGCTGCTCTCCGCCGGGTTCGCGGTGGGCGTGCCGCAGGGCACCTACTTCGTCGTCGCCGACCCGCGCCCGCTGGGCTTCGAGGACGGCACCGCCTTCTGCCGGGCCCTGCCGGAGCTGGCCGGGGTCGTGGGCGTGCCGGTGTCGGCCTTCTGCACCCCGGACGGGCCCGCCGCCGAGGCCGCCCGGCCGCTGGTGCGCTTCACCTTCTGCAAGTCCGACGCGGTGCTGCTGGAGGCCTGCGAGCGCCTGCAGGCGCTGCGGCCGCGGTGAGCGGGCCGGGCGGCGACCTGCGCCGGGTGCTGGAGGAGGAGCGGGCCGCGGCCGGCGCCCGCGCCGCCGACCTCGAGCGCGAGCTCGCCAGCGCCCTGGAGGTCGCCGCCGAGGGCGGCGCCGACGACGAGCACGACCCCGAGGGGTCGACCACCGCCTTCGAGCGCGCGCAGGCCGCCGCCGTGCTCGAGCAGGTGCGCGAGCGGCTGGCGCAGCTGAGCGACGCCCTGCGCCGCCTGGACGAGCCCGGCTTCGGGCGGTGCGAGCGCTGCGGGCGCCCGATCGCGGCCGAGCGCCTGGCCGCCCGGCCCTGGGCGACGACGTGCGTCGCCTGCGCCGCGGCCGGCCCGCCGCGGCACCGCCCGCCCCGCCCCTGAGGGGCGCGCCGGGGCGCCGCGGGAGACCCGGGGGCCGCCGGGGCGGCCGCGTCCACAGCGCACCGCCGGCACCCGGCGCCGGGGGGCGCCGGTGCGCCACCGTGCGGCGGTGCCCGCCTCCGCCGCGCCCCTGGCAGCGCTGTCGACCGCCCTGGTCGCCGCGGCCCTCGTCACCGCTCCGGCCGCGAGCGCCCCGCCGCCGCAGCGGGCCGCGGCCGTGGCGAGCGCGGCGGGACCAGCGGCGGCGGGACCAGCGCTGGAGCCCGCTGCGGCCGGGCCGGCCGCGGCGGGGTGGGCGTGGCCGCTGGCGCCGGCCCCGGCGGTGCTGCGCGGCTACGACGAGGTGCAGCGCTACGCCGCCGGGCACCGCGGGGTGGACCTGGCCGCCGGCCCCGGGCAGGCGGTGCTGGCCCCGGCGGCGGGGGTGGTGGCGTTCGCCGGTCCGGTGGCGGGCCGGGGCGTGGTGGTGCTGGAGCACGCCGGTGGCCTGCGCAGCACCTACGAGCCGGCGCTGGCGACGCTGCCGGTGGGCGCCCGCGCCCGGCGCGGGGAGGCGTTCGCGGTGCTCACGGCCGGGCAGCACTGCGGGCAGCGCCCGTGCCTGCACCTGGGCCTGCGCCGCGGCGCGGACCACCTGGACCCGCTGGCCGCGCTGGCGCCGGCCGGCCCGCCCGTGCTGCTGCCGCTGGGGCGGGCGGGCTGAGGCTCAGCCGGCGTCGCTGAGCTTGCCGCGCAGCTGCAGGACGGCCTTGGTGTGCATCTGGCAGATGCGCGACTCGGTGACCCCGAGGACGCGGCCGATCTCGGCGAGGGTGAGGCCCTCGTAGTAGTAGAGGGTGACGACGATCTTCTCGCGCTCGGGCAGCTGGTTGATCGCCCGGGCGAGCAGGAACTTCGTCTCCTCGCCCTCGAAGGCGGCCACGGGGTCCTCGGCCCGGGTGTCCTCGAGGGTGTCGACGAGGGAGAGCTTGTCGCCCTTCTCCCCCGACACGCTCAGCAGCTCGTCCAGGGCGACGACGTTGACGTAGGAGACCTGGCTGAAGATGTGGTGCAGGTCCGACAGCGCGATGCCCATCCGCTCGGCCACCTCGGCCTCGGTGGGCGTGCGGTGCAGCTCCCCCTCGAGGGCGGCGTAGGTGCGCTCGACCTCGCGGGCCTTGCTGCGCACCGAGCGCGGGATCCAGTCGATGGCGCGCAGCTCGTCGATGATGGCGCCGCGGATGCGGGAGATGGCGTAGGTCTCGAACTTGATCGCGCGCTCGATGTCGAACTTCTCGATGGCGTCGATCAGGCCGAAGATGCCGTACGAGACCAGGTCGGCCTGCTCGATGTTCGGCGGCAGGCCGACGCCGACGCGGCCGGCGACGTACTTCACCAGCGGCGAGTAGTGCATGATCAGCTTCTCGCGCACGAGGGCGTCGCCGCTGGCCTTGAACTCCACCCACATGCCGCGCAGGAGGGCCTCGGCCTCCTCCTGCTCGGGGGTGACCGGCCCCTTGCGGCTCGTGAAGCGGGCGTTGGCCTGCGGCCGCCCGGCGGGGCGGACCTCCTCGGCGGTGGCCTCCCCCAGGCCCTGCGCAGGGCTGTCGGCGCCGTCGTCGGTGACCACGCTCAGCCCGGAGCCGGTGCGCTCCGACGGCGCGACCGCTGCGGCCTCGCGCCCCGATGGTGCGTCCACCGTGTCCTCCCCCCGTGCGTCGGGCCCGCCAGGGCGCCGACGGTGCGGTCTCCGCAACCGCTCGACGGAGACGTGCGTGTGGATCTGCGTCGTTGTCAGCGTAGCGTGACCGAGCGACTCCTGAATGCTACGAGCCTGAGGTCGGAGCGCGACCCGTCGCGGCGGGGCGCGCGCCGCGCCGGGCCGGTGCGGCCGCGGGAGGGGGCGCGGCGGGGCCCGCGTGCCAGGATGGCCGTCCCCGCGGTGCCGCCGGCGCCGCGGGGCGCGGGTGCGCAGCGCACCCGCGCGGGCACGCACGGGGGGCGAGGCAGTGGCGCAGCGGACGACGGTGGTCCTGACCGACGACGTGGACGGCGGCGAGGCGAGCGAGACCGTCCGCTTCGGCCTGGAGGGCACCCACTACGAGATCGACCTGAGCGCGCCCAACGCCGAGAGGCTGCGGCGCGCCCTGGCCCCCTACGTCGAGCACGGCCGGCGCGTCGGCGGCCGGCGCAGCGGCTCCGCGACCCCCTCCGCGGGCGTGAGCGCACCCCGCCCGGACGGCGACGGCGAGGCGGTGGACGGCGCCGCGGTGCGCGCGTGGGCGCGCGAGAACGGCATCGAGGTCAGCGACCGCGGGCGCATCAAGTCCGAGGTCGTCGAGCAGTACAAGCGGTCCCTGGCCTGAGCGCACCGCCGCGCCGGGCCCGCGGGCCCGGCGCGGCAGCGGTCAGTCGCCCTTGACGTTGACGACCTGGCGCAGCACGTGCCGGACCTCCACCAGGTCCGCGGCGTCGGCCATGACGCGGTCGATGTCCTTGTACGCCGCCGGGATCTCGTCGAGGAAGGCGTCGGTGTCGCGGTACTCGATGCCGGCCATCGCCTCGCGCAGCTGCTCGCGGGTGAACCGCTTGCGCGCCGCGGTGCGGCTGAACTCCCGGCCCGCCCCGTGCGGGGAGGAGTTCAGCGACGCGCGGTCGCCCTTGCCGACGACGACGTAGCTCGCGGTGCCCATGGACCCCGGGATCAGCCCGGGCCGGCCGGCGGCCGCGTCGATGGCCCCCTTGCGGGAGAGCCACACCCGGCGGCCGTAGTGCTCCTCGCGCACGGTGTAGTTGTGGTGGCAGTTGATGCGCTCGCGCTCCTGCACGGGCTCGCCGAGGAACTCCGACAGCCGCGCGGCCACCCGGTCCATCATCTCCTCGCGGTTGAGCAGGGCGAAGCGCTGCGCCCAGCGCAGGTCCGAGACGTAGGCGTCGAACTCCGCGGTGCCCTCCACGAGGTGGGCGAGGTCGGCGTCGGGCAGCTCCAGGTGCTCGCGGCGCGCGCGCTCGCGGGCGACCGCGATGTGGTGCACCGCCAGCTTGTTGCCCGGCCCGCGCGAGCCGGAGTGCAGGAACAGCCAGACGCGCTCCTGCTCGTCCAGGCTCACCTCGATGAAGTGGTTCCCCGAGCCCAGCGAGCCCAGCGCCAGGCGCCAGCGGGGCACCAGCGACTCGCGGAAGGCCGCGCGCCCGGGCTCGGTGGCCTCCAGCTCGGCCACGCGCGGCGCGGCCGTGGTGCTGACCCGGCGGTTGGCCGCACCGGCCGACAGGGGCACGCTGCGCTCGATCGCCACCCGCAGCACCGACAGGTCGCGGCCGCGCAGCGCGTCGGCGCCGAACTGCGTGCGCACCGCGATCATCCCGCAGCCGATGTCGACCCCCACCGCGGCGGGGACGAGCGCGCCGTCGGTGGGGATCACCGAGCCGACGGTGGCGCCCTTGCCCAGGTGCGCGTCGGGCATCAGGGCGACGTGCGGGTGGATGAAGGGCAGGCGGGAGGTGTTCAGCGCCTGGCGCCGGGTGCCCTCGTCGAGGATCGACGCCCAGCTCAGCAGCTTCTCGTCCAGCTTCTCCACGGTCGCCACGCTCCTGTCCCCGGTCTCGCGAACGGTTGCGCCGCAACGGCTCTCGTGCGGCACGGGGGTCGACGGTACGGGCCCGGCCCCCGGGGCGACCACCGGTTTTCCCCCTCCCCTGCGTACCCGCGCCGCGCACGCGGCGCGAGCCGGGCCTCACCCGCGCGGGGTGGGCGTGCCCAGCCGCCAGCCCGCGCCGTGGCGCACGGCGGTGCCGGCCAGCTCCAGCCGTCCCAGCAGCGCGTGCACGGCGGCCACCTCCAGCCCGGCGTCCTTGGCGATGCGCTCGGTGCTGGCGGCGCTGCGGCGCGGCAGCGACTCGGCCACGCGCAGCTCCTCGGGCCCCAGCCCGTCGAAGGGGCGCCGCTCCGGCGCGGGGGGTGCCGGCGCGGGGGTCGAGCCCACGGGCCCGAGCAGCTCGGCGACGTCGTCGGCGCAGGTGACGCAGACGGCGCCGCGCTCGCGCAGCAGCCGGTGGCACCCGGCCGAGGCGGCCGAGGTCACCGGCCCGGGCACCGCCCCGACGGGCCGCAGCAGCCTCTCGGCGCGGTCGGCGGTGGACAGCGCCCCCGAGCGCCACGCGGCCTCCACGACGACCGTGCCCGCGGTGGCCGCGGCGATGAGGCGGTTGCGCTCCAGGAAGCGCCACCGGGTCGGGTGGGCGCCGCAGGGCACCTCGCTGACCACGGCGCCCTCGCGGGCCAGCCGGCCCAGCAGCGCGGCGTTGCCCGGCGGGTAGGGGCGGTCCACCCCGCCGGCGAGCACCGCCACGCTGGTGCCGCCGACGGCAAGCGCGGCGCGGTGCGCGACCGCGTCGACGCCGAACGCGCCGCCGCTGACGACGGCGACGCCGCGCTCGGCCAGGCCGGCGGCGATCTCGGAGGTGACGTGCTCGCCGTAGGCGGTGCTGGCGCGCGAGCCGACCACCGCGGCGCTGCGCCGCACCGCCTCGGCCAGGTGCACCGGGCCGCGCACCCACAGCGCCAGGGGCGCCCCCAGGGGCCGGTCCGGACCGCCGTGGTGGGCGAGGTCGTCCAGGCCCGCCGGCCACTCGTCGTCGCCGGGCACGACCAGGCGCCCGCCGACGGCGCGGGCGCGGGCGAGGTCGGCGACGGGGTCGGCGTCCTCCAGGCGGGTCTGCCAGCGCCGCGGGCCGCGGCCGGTGACGACCGCCTCCAGGGCCAGCGCGGCGCCGACCTCGGCGACCAGGGCCGCGGCGGCCGCGTCGCCGGGCTCGGCCAGCCGGCTCCAGGCCGCGCGGGCCAGCCGCTCGTCGTCCAGGGCGGGGCGCAGCGCGGGCGGCACCCGCCGGGCGGGGACGTGGCCCGCGGGGCCCGGACCGGCGGGGCCGGCGGGCACGGGGGCGCTCACGCGGCGGCCCCCGGCAGGGCGCCGGGCACCCCGCGCAGCGCCAGCGCCCGGCCCACGTCGTCGCGGTCGGGGGCGCCCGCCCCGCGCAGGTCGGCGACCGTCCAGGCCACGCGCAGCACGCGGTCCACCCCGCGCAGCGTCAGCGCACCGCGCTCCATGGCGCGGTCGAGGTCGGTGGTCACCGCGGGCGGCAGCCGCAGCGCCCCGCGCAGGACCGGACCGCGCAGCTCGCCGTTGCAGCGCGCGCCGTGCGGGCGCAGGCGCTCGGCGGCCAGCGCGCGGGCCGCGCGGACGCGGGCGGCGACGACCGCGGTGGCCTCCCCCGCCGCCCCCTCGGCCACCTGGGCGCGGGTGACCGCCTGCACGTCGACCCGCACGTCCACCCGGTCCAGCAGCGGCCCGGACAGCTTGGCGGCGTAGCGCCGCCGCGCCTGGGCGGTGCAGGTGCACTCCAGCGCCCGGCCCACCGCGCGCCCGCAGGGGCAGGGGTTGGCGGCCAGGACCAGCTGGAAGCGGGCCGGGTAGCGCGCGGCGCCGCGGGCGCGGTGCAGCACCAGTTCGCCCTGCTCCAGCGGCTGGCGCAGCGCCTCCAGCACGCGGGCCTCGAACTCGGGGGCCTCGTCGAGGAAGAGCACCCCGCGGTGGGCGCGCGAGGCCGCGCCCGGGCGCGGCACCCCGCTGCCGCCGCCGACGACGGAGGCGACGGAGGCGGTGTGGTGCGGGTCCTCGTAGGGGGGCCGGGTGATCAGGGCCGCGGCGCCCGGGCGCGCGCGCAGAGCGCCGGCCACCGAGTGCACGGCGGTGACCTCCAGGGCCGCCTGCTCGTCCAGGTCGGGCAGCAGCCCGGGCAGCCGCGCGGCCAGCATCGTCTTGCCCGCCCCGGGCGGGCCGGACATCAGCAGGTGGTGGGCGCCCGCGGCGGCCACCTCCAGGGCGAAGCGGGCGTCGCCCTGGCCGACGACGTCGGCGAGGTCGGGCGCGGGGCGCGGGGCGGCCGCCACCGGCGGCGCGGGGGCCGCGCCGGGCTCGGGCAGCTCGGGCGGCGGGTCGCCGCGGTAGTCGGCGACGAGCTCGGCGAGCCAGCGCACCCCGCGCACCCGCACCCCGGGCACCAGCGCGGCCTCCTCGGCGGTGGCGGCGGGCACGACGACCGAGCGCACCCCGGCGCGCGCGGCGGCCAGCACGGCCGGCAGCACGCCGTCGACGGCCCGCACGCTGCCGTCCAGGCCGAGCTCGCCCAGGTGCACGGCGCCGGCGGAGGCCTCGGCGGGCAGCACCCCGCTGGCGGTGAGCGCGGCGACGGCGACGGCCAGGTCGAAGCCGGAGCCGGACTTGGGCAGGGTCGCCGGCGAGAGGTTCACGGTGATGCGCTGCTGCGGCAGCGGGCAGCCGGAGTTGGCCGTCGCCGCGCGCACCCGGTCCTTGGCCTCGTGCAGGGAGGCGTCGGGCAGGCCGACGAGCACGAACGCCGGCAGCCCCGGGGAGATGTCGGCCTCGACCTGCACGAGGTGGCCGTCCAGGCCGACCAGGCCGACGGCCAGGGCGCGCGCCAGGGCCATCAGGACACCCCGCGCAGGTGCTGCACGTGCGCGGCGCCGCGCGCCGGCAGCGTCACCGCGACCACGTCCAGGCGCACGCGGGGAGCGCGCTGCTCGGGGTGGGCGCGCAGCCACTCCCCCGCCAGGCGCCGCAGCCTCGCCAGCTTCGCGGGCGTGACGGCCTCCACGGCGCTGCCCGCGCGCGTGCTGCGGCGGGTCTTGACCTCGCACACGACGAGGCAGTCCCCGTCGCGGGCCACGATGTCGATCTCCCTGGCCCGGCAGCGCCAGTTGGTCTCCAGGACCGTCATGCCGGTCTCGCCGAGCCTGCGGGCCGCCAGCCTCTCGCCGTAGCGGCCGACCCCGTCCTTCGCGCGCACGCGCACCACCTCCGGTGCGCACCCTCGCCGCCGCGGGCGGCGCGGCGGGCCGCCTCCACAGCCGCCGCCGCCCCGCGGGGTGCGGGCGCCGCCTGTGGAGACGGCGGCGCGTCAGCGGTCGCGCAGCTGCGGCGTGTCGGGCACCTCGATGTCGCGCTTCTGCAGCTCCTCGACGTTGACGTCCTTGAACGTCACCACGCGCACGTCGCGCACGAAGCGCGCCGGGCGGTACACGTCCCACACCCACGCGTCGTGCAGGGTCAGCTCGAAGTACGTCTCGCCGTCGCCGGTGCGCACCTGCAGGTCGACCGAGTTGGCCAGGTAGAAGCGCCGCTCCGTCTCGACCACGTAGGAGAAGAGCGACACGACGTCCCGGTACTCCCGGTAGAGCTGCAGCTCCATCTCGGTCTCGTAGTTCTCGAGGTCCTCGGCGCTCACGGGACCATCATGCCCCCCGCACCCCGCGGTCGTCCCCGGCCGAGCCGGGCGCGCCGGTGCGCGTGTCGGCGGGGGCGCCGGCGCGCGGGGCGGGCAGGGCCGCGGCGGGCAGGCGCCAGCTGCGCCGGTGCTGCGCGCAGCGGCCGTGCTCGGCGATGGCGGCCAGGTGCCCGGGGGCGCCGTAGCCCTTGTTGGCGTCCCAGCCGTAGTGCGGGTGCTCGGCGTGGCGCTGCGCCATGAGCGCGTCGCGCTCCGTCTTGGCCAGCACGCTCGCCCCGGCCACGGCGGCGCAGGTGAGGTCGGCCTTGACGCGGGTGGTCACCGGCGGGGCGGGGCACGGCAGGTCCAGCAGGTCCGCCGCCGCACCGGGCGCACCGGGCGGGTCCAGCAGGGTGGGCTGCGCCGCCGGCGGGTCGCCGAGCCAGTCGTGGTTGCCGTCGAGCAGGACGAGCGAGGGCGCCGCGGGCAGCTGGGCCAGCGCCCGCCGGCCCGCCAGGCGCAGCGCCGCCGTGATGCCCGCGGCGTCGACCTCGTGCGGCTCGGCGTGCCCCACGGCCCAGGCCACGGCCCAGGCGCGCAGCAGGGGCACCAGGGCCTCGCGCACGGCGGGGGTGAGCAGCTTGGAGTCGCGCAGTCCCCGCGGCGCGGCCGGGGTGCCGGCGTCGACGACGAGCACCCCGACGGTGACCGGGCCGGCCAGCGCGCCGCGGCCCACCTCGTCCACGCCGGCGACCAGGGCGTGCCCGGCCCGCAGCAGGGAGCGCTCCACGCGCAGCGTCGGCGCGGACGGCGCCGCGCCCGCCGGGCTCACCCGACGCCCGTGCGCCCGGGGACGTCGTCGAACGCCCCGGGGGTGCCCAGCCAGGCGGCGTGCGGCAGCGGCCACACGACCGCGTAGGCGCGGCCGACGACGTGGTCCAGGGGGACGAACCCGTCGTACTCCTTCTGGCGGTTGTAGCGGGAGTCGGCGGACTCGGCGCGGTTGTCCCCCATCACCCACAGCCGGCCGGCGGGCACCGTGACGTCGAACTCGTCCAGGCTGGGCTCGGCGCCGGGGTAGAGGTAGGCCCTCTCGTCGACGGCGACGTCGTTGACGGTGGTGCGCCCCTGCGCGTCGCAGCACACCACGTGGTCGCCCGGCAGGCCGATCACCCGCTTGATGAGGTGGTCGTCGGAGTCCTCCGGCAGCAGGCCCACGAAGGTGAGCACGTCGGCGGCGACCGCGCCCAGCGGGCTGCGCTGCGGCTCGGGGGTGGCGGCCAGCCAGCCGCCGGGGTCGGCGAAGACCACGACGTCGCCGCGGTGCAGGGCGAAGGGGCCGGGGGTCAGCTTGCTGACCACGACGCGGTCGCCGATGTCCAGGGTGCGCTCCATGGACTGCGAGGGGATGTAGAACGCCTGCAGCAAGAACGTCTTGACCACCAGGGAGACCACCAGGGCCACCGCGACGACCAGGACGGTCTCCCGCACGGCGGCCAGCACCCCGCCGCCGCGGGCGGGCCTCTGCGGCTCGTGCTCCCCGGCGGACTGCTCGGGGGCGTCGTGCCCTGCGCTCACTGCTCCTCCTCGCGGCTCACGGCACCCAGGTCGGTCGGCGGCCAGCTGATCGCCACCACGCGGCCCACGACGTCCTCCAGCGCGACCGTGCCCCCGCCGGGCGAGCCCAGGTGCGAGCGCGAGTCCACCGACTCGGCGCGGTGGTCGCCCATCACCCACAGCCGCCCGGGCGGCACCTCCACGTCGAAGCGCACGTCGCTGGCCGCGTCGCCGGGGTGCACGTACGGCTCCTCCAGCGGCCGCCCGTCGACGGTCAGCCGGCCCTGCGCGTCGCAGCAGGCCACGCGCTCGCCGGGCAGGCCCACCACGCGCTTGACGAAGTCGCTCTCGCCGGGGTGCCAGCCCAGGGCCGAGCCGACGGCGGCGCCGGCGCGGGCCAGGCCCCGCGGCGGCGGCGGGGCGTCGACGAAGGTGCCGGTGCCGTCGAAGACGACGACGTCGCCGCGGCGCACGTCCCCGGCGCCCACGCGCCACACCAGCACCCGCTGCCCCGGCTCCAGCGCCGGGCTCATCGAGTCCGAGGGGATGGAGAACGTCTGCACGACGAAGCTGCGCAGCACCAGGGCGGCGAGCAGGGCCACGGCGAGGACCGCGACGGCGCGGACGCCCCGCGAGGCCGGCCGCTCCCCTCGCGGAGCCGTGGTCGGCTGGGTGGTCGTCACGGGGCTCCTGGCTGCGTCGGGCACTGCGGTGGCGCGGCAGGCGGACCCGTGCGCTGCGGCGATCCTAGCCGCCGGGGCGCCGGCGGGTCCGGCCGCCGCGCGCCGCGGACCGGGGCGGCCGCGGGGACGGCGGCGGGCACGGGGCCGGGACGACGACGGGCCGGGTCCCCGGTGGGGACCCGGCCCGTCGTGGCGGGACCTCGCTCAGCCGCGCGGCGACGTGGAGTCGCGACGCTCCTTGATCTTGGCGGCCTTGCCGCGCAGGTCGCGCAGGTAGTACAGCTTGGCGCGCTTGACGTCACCGCGGGTGACGACCTCGATCTTGTCGATGATCGGGGTGTGCAGCGGGAAGGTCCGCTCCACGCCCACGCCGAAGCTCACCTTGCGGACGGTGAAGCTCTCGCGCACGCCACCGCCGGTGCGGCGGATGACGACGCCCTGGAAGACCTGGATGCGCGAGCGGTTGCCCTCGACCACCTTGACGTGGACCTTGAGGGTGTCGCCGGCGCGGAACTCCGGGACGTCGCTGCGCAGGCTGGCGGCGTCGACCGTGTCGAGCACGTGCATGGTGTCGCTCTTCTCCCCTGCCGGCGCCACAGGTCCCCGGCTCAGGCATCGGTCCCGCGGCGGTGTCCTCCGGGCGGGTGCGTCCCCTGTGGCGGGCGCACCCCCGCGGCCCGGGGGCAGCGGTCACCGGCCGTCGCGGCGTTGTACGTGTCAGCCGTTCAGTCTGCCACAGCCGGGGCGGCCGGGCCGAACCCGCCGGCGCCGTCGGGGGCGAAGCCCTCCTCGGCCAGCACCCGCGCGTCGGCGGCGTCGCAGCGCGCCGGGTCCAGGTGCGCCAGCAGGTCGGGGCGACGCCGGGCGGTGCGGCGCAGCGCCTGCTCGCGCCGCCAGCGCGCGACGGCGCCGTGGTCGCCGCTGGAGAGCACGGCGGGCACGTCCAGGCCGCGCCAGCTGGCCGGCTTGGTGTAGGCCGGGTGCTCCAGCAGCCCGTCGTGCTCGGCAGCGTGGCTCTCCTCGGCCAGGCTGGCGGCGTTGCCCACCACGCCGGGCAGCAGGCGCGCGACGGCCTCGACGACCACGAGCACCGCCACCTCGCCGCCGTTGAGGACGTAGTCGCCCAGCGACACCTCGCGCACGCGCACCCCGCGGGCGCGGTAGTGCTCCACCACGCGCGCGTCGATGCCCTCGTAGCGCCCGCACGCGAAGGCCAGCCACGGCTCGGCGGCCAGCTCCACGGCCGCGGCCTGGGTGAAGACCTCACCCGCGGGGCTGGGCACCAGCAGCACCGGCCCGCGCCCGCCGTCGCCCGCGGGCGGGTCGGCCAGCACCGCGTCCAGCGCCTCGCCCCACGGCTCGGGCTTCATCAGCAGCCCGGCGCCGCCGCCGTAGGGGGTGTCGTCGACGGTGCGGTGCCGGTCGCGGGTGTGCTCGCGCAGGTCGTGCACGCGCAGGTCCAGCAGCCCCTGCGCGCGCGCCTTGCCGATCAGCGACAGCGACAGCGGCGAGAGGTACTCGCCGAAGATGGAGACGACGTCGACGCGCACGTCAGCCCTCGTCCTCCTCGCCGGGCAGCTCGGCGAACAGCCCGCCGGGCGGGTCGAGCACGACGCGGCCGCCGGGCACGTCGACCACGGGCACCAGGCGCTCGACGAACGGCACGAGCACCTCGCGCCCGTCGGTGCCCGTGACCACCAGCAGGTCCTGGGCGGTGCCGGTGAGCAGGTCGGCCACGGTGCCCAGGGCGGTGCCGCCGGCGGTCACCGCCGCCAGGCCGCGCAGCTGGTGCGGGTACCAGGCGTCGTCCTCGGCGCCGGCGACCTCGTCGACGTCCACGAGCAGCAGCGTGTCGCGCAGCGCCTCCACGGCGTCGCGGCCCTCGACGCCCTCGAAGGCGACCAGCAGGGTGCCGGTGTGCCAGCGGGCGGACTCCACGGTCAGCGGCCCGCGCGGGGCCGGGTCGGTGCGCAGGACCGCGCCGGGGGCGAAGCGCTCCCCGGGCGCGTCGGTGCGCAGCTCCAGGGTGACCTCCCCGCGCACGCCGTGCGGGCGGCCGATGCGGGCGACGACGTACTCCACGGGGGTCTCCAGGGCGGGGCGGTCCGGTCGGGGCGGGTGGGGCGGTCCGGGGCAGGACGCAGCGAGCGCCGCGGTCGCCGGGGCGACC
>NZ_JBJLSG010000070.1:0-25033 GCF_050871925.1 Kineococcus gurbantunggutensis | reverse complement strand
GGGCGCGGTGCGCCCGGGGCCTGCGGAGGGGTGAGCGGGCCGGTGTCAGTCGGCTAGCGGGGAGGGACCGAGGTCCTCGAGCAGCTCGGCCATCTTGCGGTAGGCCTTGTTGCGGTAGTCGATGAGGGCGGCGAGCTTCTCCGGCTCCAGCTCCAGGAACCCGGAGCCGGTCTTGGTGCCGTACTTGCCCTGCGCGACCAGGTCGAGCAGGTTCTGCGGCGCGGACATGCGCTCGCCGAAGTGGCCCTCCAGGACCGCGAAGCCCTTGGCGTACACGTCCAGGCCGGCCATGTCGGCGATGGCGAACGGCCCGAAGAAGGGCAGCCGGAAGCCGAAGGTGGTGGAGACGATCGTGTCGACGTCGGCGGGGGTGGCCACGCCCTCCTCCACGATCGTCATGGCCTCCTTCAGCAGCACGTACTGCAGGCGGTTGAGGACGAAGCCGGGCACGTCCTTGACCTGGGCGCCCTTGCGGCCGGCGCGGGTGAGCAGGTCGTCGATGAGCGGCAGCACGGCCGGGTCGGTCGCCTCGCCCACCACGAGCTCCACGCCCGGGATGAACGGCGCCGGGTTGGAGAAGTGCACCGTCAGGAACAGCGAGGCGTCCTCGAACGCCTCGGCGAGCACCTTCACCGGGATCGTGGAGGTGTTGGTGCCGATGATCGTGCCCGGGGCGACGGCCTTCTCGACGCGCGAGAGCACGTCCTTCTTCACGGCCGGGTCCTCGAAGACGGCCTCCTCGACGAAGTGGACGTCGGCGACGGCCTCCTCGATGGAGTCGGCCGGGTGGAAGCGCTGCTTCAGCACCTCGGTGCTGCCCGGGGCGAACAGGCCCTGCGCCTCGAAGAGCTCGGACTCCTTCAGCAGGCGCTCGTAGTTGCGCTGCGTGGACTCCTTGTCGGCGTCGGCCAGCCAGACGTCGTTGCCGGCCAGCGCCAGCGACTGGGCGATGCCGCCGCCCATGTAGCCGGTGCCGATCTGGGCGACGCGGGTGATCTTGTCGGTGCGGGGTGCGGTGGGCACGGGGTTCTCCGGTGGTCGGTGGTGGGTGGCCGCGGGGCCGGGCCGCCCCCCGCCCGGGGCGGGGTCAGGGGCGGTCGTCGGCCCGCGGGCCGGGGAGGTGGTCGGCGGTCCCGCGCAGCTCGGCGATCTCGTCGATCACCGCGCGGAAGTTGGCGACGTCGTGGGCGAAGCGGCCGAGGAACAGCCCGTCCACGCCGTCGGCGACCTGCGTGAACAGGCCCGGGCCCGCGCTGCCGCCGTACAGGATGCGGGTCAGCCCGCTGCGGTGGGCCAGGGCCTCGCGCAGGCGGGTGGTGACGCCGACGACGTGCTCGGGCGGGGCCGGCTCGGTCTGGCCGATGGCCCAGTTGGGCTCGTAGCCGATGGCGACCTCGGCGTCGGCGGGCACGTCCTCGAGGGCGGCCAGCACCTGCGAGATCGTGGTGCGGGCGGCGTCCTCGACGTCGATGCGCACGTTCTCGCCGATGCAGACCAGCGGCACGAGGCCGTTGCGGGCCGCGGCGGCCGCCTTGCGCGCGGTGACGATGTCGTCCTCGGCGAACATGCGCCGGCGCTCGGCGTGGCCGATCTCCACGAAGCGGACGCCCGCCTCGCGCAGCGCCGCGGGGGAGACCTCGCCCGTCAGCGCCCCGAAGTCCTCCCACGAGGCGTCCTGCGCGCCCACGGCCACGGGGGTCCCGCGCAGCAGGTCGGCAGCGGTCGTGATGTTGAGGAAGTCGGGGATGACGAACGCGTCCACCCCGCTCGCCGCGACGTCCGGGCCCAGGGCCGCGACGTCGGCGAGGTAGCTGCGCGTGCGGGCCAGCGAGAAGTACATCTTGAGGCTGACGCCGACGAGCGGGCGTGGACGGCTGGTCATGGTGCTGTGGTCTCCGGTGGTCTGGGTGGTGTCCGGTCGGGGCGACCGTACCGGCCGGGGGGTCAGCTCAGGGCGCTGGCGTCCGCGTCGGCGTCGCTCTCGTAGCCGCAGATCGCGTCGACCTTGGCGGCCGAGGCGCTGGCCGGGTCGAAGACGTAGCCCAGGAACTCCTTGGCCAGGCGCCGGGCCAGCTCCCTGCCGATCACGCGCTCGCCCAGGGTGAGGACCTGCGCGTCGTTGGAGAGCACCAGGCGCTCCACGGAGAAGGAGTCGTGGGCCACCGAGGCGCGGATGCCCTTGACCTTGTTCGCGGCGATGGCCACGCCCATGCCGGTGCCGCACACGAAGATGCCGCGGTCGGCCTCCCCGGCGGCGATCTTGCGGGCGCCGGCCACGGCCACGTGCGGGTAGGCGGTGTCCTCGTCGCCGTTGACGCCGACGTCGATGACCTCCTTCACGCGGGGGTCCTTCAGCAGGTCGGCCTTGATGGCCTCCTTGTAGGACAGGCCGGCCTCGTCGGCGGCCACGACGACGCGCCACTGCGGGGTCTGGGAGGTCTCGCTCACGGTGCTCTCCTCGGTTCTTCGGGTTCGGCGTCCACGGTGTTCAACACCGCGGGCGCCGTGGTGTTCCGCGCGGGCGCTCCCGGTGCGGGTGCGGCGCGGGTCCGGTGCGGGCCCGGCGCGGCTCAGGGCACGAGGGAGACCTTGACGGAGTTCACCGAGTCGGCGACCAGGTCCAGGCCCGCCTGGAACTCCTCCAGGGGGAGCTGGTGGGAGCAGATCTCGTCCATCGGCAGGCGGCCGGACCCGATCAGGCGCAGCGCCGCCGGCCAGGTGTTCTGGCCGAGGTGGGCGCCCAGGACGTTGAGCTCCTTGTCGTCGCTGATGATCGACCAGTCCACGCTCACCGGGTCCTTGAACACGCTGTACTCGACGAACGTGCCGAGCTTGCGCAGCAGGTTCAGGCCCTGCGGGACGGCGGAGGGGTGGCCGGTGCCCTCGAGGTAGACGTCGGCCCCGTAGCCGTCGGTGAGGTCCTTGACGGCCTGCACGACGTCCACCTCGGTGATGTTCAGCGCCACGTCCGCGCCGCACCTGCGCGCCAGCTCCAGCTTCTGCGGCAGCGCGTCCAGCGCGACGATGCGCTTGGGGGACTTCGCGGCCGCACCGGCGATCATCCCCAGGCCGATCGGGCCGCACCCGGCCACGACGACGGTGTCGTCGAAGCGGATGCCGGCGCGCTCCACCGCGTGCAGGGCGCACGAGAGCGGCTCGGCGTAGGCGACGTGCCAGGGCGGCAGGTCCGAGGGCGCCTTGTGGACCAGGGCCTGCACGGGCAGCACGAGGTACTCGGCCATCGCACCGGGGGTGCGGCGCTTGAAGCCGAACATGTCGTGCGGCTGGCACATGTGGTAGTCGCCGCGGTTGCAGTAGCGGCACTCCCAGCACGGGACGATCTGCTCGGCGACCACGCGGTCGCCCTCGACGACGCCCCAGCGCTGCGCGGCCTCCGCGTCGGCCTGGACGATGCGGCCGGTGAACTCGTGACCGGGGATGACCATGGTCTCGGTCCACGCGGGGCGGTTCTCGTCGCCCCAGAACTTCGCCGCGCCGTGGTAGCACTTCAGGTCCGAGGCGCAGATGCCCACGGCCTCGACCTTCAGCAGCGCCTCGCCGGGCCCGGGGACGGGCACCGGGACCTCCTCCAGGCGGTAGTCCTCGGGCCCGTGCACCACGACGGCCCTCATCGTGCTCGTCATGCCTGCTCCTTCGCAGCGCCTCCCGCCGGGCGGGGGCTGGTCGAGTGGGGCCGGCCGCGGGCCGACCGGGCGGCCGCGCTCCTCCGGGGCCACCGGGTGCGGGACCCGTGCGCCCGGCACCTGGCGGAACCGTACGGCGGTGCTGCACACTTGTCCAGCACAGGTGTTCACCACGTCCGGGACGGGTTCCGGGCAGGAGCGAGGGGGCGGTCACCGTGGTCCAGGACGCACCGGGCGGGTCGGGCGCGCCCGCCCCCGGCGGCGCCGGGCGCTTCCCGCTGCCCCTCGTGCACACCGCCGCGACCCTGTACTACCTGCAGGACGCCACCCAGGCGCAGGTCGCCGAACGCCTGGGCACCTCCCGCGCCACGGTGAGCCGGCTGCTGCGCGAGGCGCGCGAGCGGGGCCTGGTGCGCATCGAGGTGCTGCCGCTGCCCGCCGGGGACCCCGGCGACCTCGCCGGCCGCCTGGCCGCGGCGCTGGGGCTTGAGCGCGTCCTGCTCGCCGCGGCGAGCGCCCCGGCGCACGTCGCGGAGGCGGTCTCGCCGGTCCTGGCCGGCGCCCTGCGCGACGTGGGGCTGCACAGCGGCGACGTGCTGCTGGTCTCCTCCGGGCGCACCGTGTACGAGGTCTCCCGGCGGGAGCTGCCGCACCTGCCGGGCGTGGTGGTCGCGCCCATGGTCGGCGGCCAGGACGAGCCGGAGCCGTGGTACCAGACGAACGAGATCACGCGCCGGGTCGCCGCCGGCATCGGCGGCACGCCCCGCTTCCTGCACGCCCCCGCCTTCCCCGAGCGCGGGCTGCGCGACAGCCTGGTCGCCGACCCGTCGTTCCGGCGCTTCGCGCGGCTGTGGGAGGGCGCGCGCTGCGCCGTCATGGGCGTCGGCGCCCCGCCGCTGCAGCGCGACTCCCTCCCCGGGTTCGTGCCCACCGGCGAGGCGCCGCTGCGCGGGGCGGTGGGCGACGTGGTCAGCCGCTTCTACGACGCCTCCGGCCGCGAGGTCGCCTACGAGGGCGCGGACCGCCTCGTCGCGGTGCCGCTGGACGTGCTGCGCGCCGTGCCCGCGCGCATCGCGGTCGCCCACGGCGCGGTCAAGGTGCCGAGCATCGTGGCCGGCGCCCGCGGCGGCTGCTTCAACCAGCTGGTGATCGACACGACGACGGCGACGCAGGTGCTCGCCGCCCTGGAGGAGGAACCGTGAGCAGCACCCCCGACCCCTTCGCGCTCGCCGGGCGGCGCGCCCTGGTGACCGGCGCGTCGCAGGGCATCGGCACCGACCTGGTGCACGCGCTCGCCGCGGCGGGCGCCGACGTGGTCCTCAGCGGCCGGCGGCCCGCCCCGCTGGAGGAGCTCGCCCAGGAGGTGCAGCGCCGGCACGGGGTGCGCACCGCGGTGGTCCCGGCCGACCTGGCCAGCGCCGAGGAGACCGAGCGGCTGGCCGAGCGGGCGCTGGTGCCGTTCGCGGGCCTGGACGTGCTGGTGAGCAACGCGGGCGTCTCCCACCCGCAGGCCGCCGTCGACGTGGACGCCGCGACGTGGGACCTGACGATGGCGGTGAACCTGCGCGCCCCCGCCCTGCTGGGTGCGCGGGTGGGCCGGGCGATGGCCGCCGCCGGGCGCGGCAGCGTCGTCAACGTCTCCTCGCTGGCCGGTTCCCTGGCGCTGGCCGAGCACTACGCGTACTCCTCCAGCAAGGCCGCGCTCGTCATGGCCACCAAGGTGCTGGCCCTGGAGCTGGGCCCGGCGGGGGTGCGCGCGAACTGCGTCAGCCCCACCGTCGTCATGACCGACATGGGCCGGCGGGTGTGGGGCGGGCACAAGGGCGAGCCGATGCTGGCGCGCATCCCGGCGGGCCGCTTCGTGGAACCCGCCGAGGTCGGCGCCGCCGTGGTCTTCCTCGCCTCCGACGCCGCCGCGATGGTCAACGGCGTGGACCTGAAGGTCGACGGCGGCTTCTCCGTGGCCTGAACCGGGCGGCCCGGACCGGGCGGGCGGCCGGCGCGGTCCCCCGCACCGGCCGCTCCCCCGTCCGCCCCCCGGCCGCCACCCGTCAGTACCGGAAGCGGCCCACCAGGGTGCTCAGCTCCGCGGCGACGGCGTCCAGCTCGCCGGCGGCGCGCTCGGACTCGGCCACCGACTCCTGGGTGGCGCGGGCCACGGTGGCCACCGCGCCGATGTTGGCGGCGATCTGCTCCGAACCGCCGGCGGCGTCGGCGATGCCGCGGCTCATCTCCACCGTGGTGGCCGTCTGCTCCTCCACCGCCGCCGCGATCGTCGTCTGGTACTGGTCGATCTGCCCGATGACCTCGGTGACGGCGCTGATGGCGTCGGCCGCGCCGCGGGTGTCGGCCTGGATGGCCTGCACCCGCGCGGAGATGCTCTCCGTGGCGCGGGCGGTCTCCTGGGCGAGGTCCTTGACCTCGGAGGCGACGACCGCGAAGCCCTTGCCCGCCTCGCCGGCGCGGGCGGCCTCGATGGTGGCGTTCAGCGCCAGCAGGTTCGTCTGCTCCGCGATGGAGGTGATGACCTTGACGACCTCGCCGATCTCGCGGCTGGACTCGCCCAGGCGCTGCACGGTGCCGGTGGTGGCGCTCATGGCCTGCACGGCCTGACCGGCCACGGCGGCGGCCTCGCTGGTGTTGCGGGCGATCTCCTGGATGGCCGAGCCCATCTCCGCGGAGCCGTCGGCCACGCCCTGCACGTTGCGCGAGACCTCGCCCGCCGCGCCGGAGACGACGTCGGCCTGGGCGGCGGACTCCACCGCGCCGGCGGAGATGCGCCGGGACAGCTCGCCGATGCGGCGGCTGGTGCCGGTCAGGCCGGTGGCGCTGCGCTCGAAGGCGCCCATGACCTCGCCGACGGAGGACAGCGCGGCGTTCAGCGAGCGGCTCATGCGGCACAGCTCGTCGTCGGTGGTGGGGTCCAGCCGGCCCGTCAGGTCGCCGCGCTCGGCGGCGGCGAGCACCTCGGCGGCCCGGTCGATGCGGGTGGTGAGGTTGCGGGTGGTGCGCCAGGCGACGACGAGGGCCAGGACGGCGGCCAGCGCGCACACGACGAGCATGGTGCGCAGGAACCCGGCGCTGACGGCGCGCGCCTCGGTGCTCTCGACGCCGTTCTTCGCCTCCTCCATGTCGATGAGGACGTTGATCGCGGCCAGCCAGTCCACGAACGCGGGGGCGGCCTGCTCGGCCACCAGCCGGCGGGCGGCGTCGCCGTCGCCGGAGCGCTGCAGCTGCACGACCTGCTCGATGAGCGGCAGGGTGCGCTGCTGGACGGCCTCGACGTCGGCCAGCGCGGCGCGCTCGGCGTCGTCGACCGAGGCGGGGTCGTCGAAGATCTGCGCCATCTTCACCGCGGACTCGTCGTACGCGGCCGTCAGCTCCTCGATGGTGGCGACCTGCTCGTCCACCCCGGCCGCGTCGGTGGCCAGCACGACGTCGCGCACGGCGATGGCGCGGTCGTGCACGCTGCCCCGGAAGTTGATCGCGTAGCGCTGCTTGACGCTGTTGAGGTCGTTGATGGTCGTCAGGCGCTGGTCGATCTGCTGCACGCGCGAGACGCCGAACGCGGTGAGGCCGACCATGAGCAGGACGATGAGCGTGAAGCCGGCGCCGATGCGGCGCCCGATGGTGACGCGAGGCACGGGGACTCCTCCGGGGGGGCGGGACGTGACGTTCCTCTCATCGGCAGCCCGCGGCGCACCTGAAGGGGTGCCGGCGCCGCGGCGTCGCCCGCTGCGCGCGCGAGGTGGTCCACTGGTCCCGAAGCCCCCGGGCGCCGCCCGGGCCGTCGCCGTCGCAGGAGGTCCAGGTGTCGTCCGACCAGCGCGTCCAGCTCCCGCCGCCGGGGGCGCCGCAGGAGGTGCCGCAGGGGGCGGGGCACGCCTCCCCGGGGCTGCTGTCGGGGCTGCCGGTGGTGCGCTGCGAGCTGTACGAGCCGCAGTCCCCGCCCCGGCACGTGCAGGACCCGGCGGCGGCCCTGGAGGCGGCCCGCGCCGCCGGCGGCTTCCTGTGGATCGGCCTGCACGGCACGGACGCGGACCACGTGGCGCGGCTGCAGCGGATCTTCGACCTGCCCGCGCTGGCCGTCGAGGACGCCGTCAACGCCCACCAGCGCCCGAAGTTCGAGCGGTACCCGGGGATGACGTTCGCCGTGCTCAAGCCGGTGCGCTACGTCGACCACGAGGAGGTCGTCGACGTCAGCGAGGTCGCGGTCTTCCTCGGGGAGCACTTCGTCATCACGGTGCGCCACGGGGAGTCGCGCGTGGTCGCGGACGTGCGCGCCGAGGTGGACGCCGCAGGTGCGGAGCGCCCGGTGCGACCCGGCCACGTGCTGTACCGCCTCCTCGACAGCGTCGTGGACGGCTACACCGAGGTGGTGCAGGCCATCGCCGTGGACGTGGAGGAGATCGAGGAGAAGGTCTTCAGCAGCACCGAGGAGGACCACGCCGAGCGCATCTACAAGCTCAAGCGGGAGGTGCTGGAGTTCCGGCGGGCCGTCTCCCCCCTCATCGCGCCGGTGCAGCGGCTCGCCGAGGGCGGTCCCGGCGGGGAGGACGACCGCCACCGCTACCGCGACGTGCTGGACCACCTGCTGCGCGCCGCCGACGCCATCGACGGCTACGACCGCCTGCTCACCGACATCCTGCAGGCGCACCTGACCCAGGTCGGGGTGCGCCAGAGCCGGGTCACCGCCCAGCAGAACGAGGACATGCGCCGGATCTCGGCGTGGGCGGCGATCGCGCTGGTGCCCACGGCGATCGCCGGGATCTACGGCATGAACTTCGACAACATGCCCGAGCTGCACACCCGGTACGGCTACTTCGCGGTGCTCGCCGTGATCCTCGGCGCGTGCACGACGCTGTACCTGACGCTGCGGGCCAAGAAGTGGCTGTGAGCGCCCGGCCCTGAACCGCGCGGACGGGCCGGGCGGGCAGGTGGGCCGGGCGGGGCGGGCGCTCCTCAGCCGCGGCTGCGCCGCTCCACCGCGGAGAGCAGGTGCTGCAGGTCCGCGGTCGCCGCGTGCAGGCGCCGGTAGGCGGGGTACAGCTCGGCGTACACCCCGCCGGCGCGCCCGTCGGGCTCGGTGCGCGTGCCCACGGAGTTCCAGGTGGCGCCGGCCCCCAGCGCGCCGAGCGCGACGGCGGCGAGCTTGGCGTCGCCGTAGGAGGCGCCGATGCGCTCGGCGGGCAGCTCCTGGGCGCGGCCGGTGACGTCGCTGACGATCTGCGGCCACAGCCGCGAGGCGGTGCCGCCGCCGACGGCGACCAGGCGGCGCACCCGCGCGCCGGCGGACTCGATGGCCTCGAGGTTGTGCCGGACGCTGAAGGCGGTGGCCTCCAGCAGCGCGCGGTGCACCTCGCCGCGGGTGGTGCGCAGCGTCAGCCCGAGCAGGGCGCCGCGGGCGTCGGCGTCGGCGAAGGGGGTGCGCTCGCCCGCGAAGTACGGCAGGGCCAGCAGGCCGTTGGCCCCCGGCGGCGCGGCGGCGGCCTCGGCGACGAGGTCGTCGACGTCGGGCCGGCCGCTCGCCTCGCGCCACCACTCCGCGGCGGCGCCGGTGGCGGCGGTGCCGGCCGCCAGGGTGGACTGGCCCGGCCGCACGCCGGCGGTGCCCCACAGCGCCGGGTGCGAGCGCGGGCCGTCGGTGACGGCGACGAAGAACGTCGTCGTGCCGTACATGACCATCACGTCGCCGGGCTCGCCGACGTCGACGCTCTCGGCCTCGGCCCACGCGTCGATCGTCCCGGCGGCCACCGGCGTGCCGGCCGGGATGCCGGTGAGCTCGGCGGCCCGCGCGGTGACGGCGCCCACCCGCTCGGAGGGCCACACCAGCCGCGGCGCCGGCAGGCCGGGCGCGACCTCCTCCCAGCGCTCCTCGATCCAGGCGGCGGCGTGCCGGTCGTACAGCGGGGTGGTCTGGCTGGCGGAGTGGTGGTCCAGGACGTGCTCGCCGGTCAGGCGGAACACCAGGTAGGAGTTCGCCATGAAGAAGCGCCGGGCCCGGGCGAACACCTCGGGGCGGTGCCGGCGCAGCCACAGCAGCTTGGCCCCGGCCGCCTGGGAGGACATGCGCGAGCCGCAGCGGCGCAGCAGGTCCTCGGTGCCGTAGCGCTCCTCCAGCTCGGCGGCCTCGGGCAGCGCGCGGGTGTCGACGCCGTAGAGGACCGCGGGGTGCAGCGGGGTCCCGGCGGCGTCGGCGAGCAGGGCGGTGGGGCCGATGCCGCTGGCGCACACCGCCACGACCCGCCCGGCCGCCGGGTCGTCGCGGTCGGCGGCGCGGGCGGTCAGCTCGCGGGCGATCGCGGTGAAGTCGCCCCACCACACCGCCTCGGCGTCGTGCTCGACCCACCCCGGGCGCGGCTGGTCGGTGCGGTGCGGGCGCGCGGCGCGGGCCACGACCCGCCCGTCGAGGGTGACGAGCACCCCCTTGCTGCTGCCCGTGCCGACGTCCACGCCCAGCAGCAGCTCCGTCGTCCCCTGCACCCTCGGGCCTCCTCGCGCGCGTCCGGGGCGGCATCCTCGCACCCGCCGCCGCGCACCGCCCCGGCCCCGGTCCCGGTGCCGGGGCCGGTTCCGGTTCCGGCAGGTCTCAGCCCGGGGTGGCCTCCCCGCCCGCCGGGTCGGCGGTGACGGTGAAGCCGTCGCGCTCGGTGGTGCGCAGGACCGCGCAGCCGCGCGCGGGCACCACCAGCCCGTCCGCCGCCGCGGCGCCGGTGAGCAGGTCCACGCCCGGGCCCTGCACCCGCACCGCCGCGCGCGAGTGGTTCAGCACGAACAGGTGGTCGACGCCGGCGCCGCGCCGGCGCACCGCCTCCACCAGCGGCGGGCAGCCCTCCACGACCCGGCGGGCACCGGCCTGCTCGCACAGCCCGGCCACCCACGTCCGCAGCGAGGGCCCGTCCAGGAAGGTGGAGACGTAGTGCGCCGCCCCGCGCCCCACCGCGTGGCGGGTGATCGCCGGCCCGCCGGCGACGCCCTCCCCGGCGCCCTCCCCGGCGCCCTCGTCGACGCCCTCGTCGAGCCCGGCGTAGCGGGCCAGGACCTCGGCGCCCTCGCTGGACAGGTGCTCGCTCCAGGTGAGGCCGGTCAGCGGCCGCTCCGGCCCGGTCGAGCCGTCCGGCTCACCCGGCCCGGTCAGCTCCACGCGCTCGGCGGGGTCCAGCGGGTGCAGCTCCTCCACCCGCACGCCCAGCAGGTCGCGCAGCCGGCCGGGGTACCCGCCGGGCACCACGTGCAGGTGCTCGTCGGCGTAGCCGGTGAACGGCCACACGGCCAGGTGCCCGCCGCCCTCGACGAACCGGCGCATCCCGGCCACGGCCGCGTCCGTCACCGGGAACAGGCTGGGCACCAGCACCAGCCGGTAGCGCGACAGGTCCGCCTCGGGCGCGACGAAGTCGACGGCGAAGCCCTCCTGCCACAGCACCCGGTGCGCACCGCGCACGGCGGCGGAGTAGTCCAGGTCGTCGCTGGGCAGCTGGGGGGTCTCGGTGGCCCACCAGCCCTCCGCGTGCCAGACGATCGCCACGTCCGCCTCGACGAGCGGGCCGTCCTGCGGCGCGGCGGCGACCTCGGCGAGCGACTCCAGCACCCGGCCCAGCCGCTCGAAGCCGCGGAAGGAGCGCGAGCCGGCCCCGGCGTGCGGGACGATCCCGCCGTGCCAGGCCTCCGAGCCGGCGGCGGGGGCGCGCCACTGGAAGAACAGCGAGCCCTGCGAGCCGCGCGCGACGTAGGACAGCGAGTTGCGCAGCACCCGGTCCGGTTCCTTGTGCGCGCGCCGGCCGGCGACCGTGGAGCTGATCGTGCTCTGCTCCATGAGCAGCCAGGGGCCGCCGCCGGACCAGGAGCGCACCAGGTCCGCGCCGTAGGCGGCGTGCGCCTCGCCGTCGGGGCCGACGGTGTCGAGGTAGTGGTCCAGGGAGAGCACGTCCAGCTCCGGCGCCCAGCTCCACTGCTCCAGGTGGTTCCAGCTCGGCAGCATGAAGTTCGTCGTCACCGGCGCGCTCGAGCCCGTCGCGCGGATCGCGTCCCGCTGCTCGCGGTAGGCGTCGAGCATCTCGTCGGAGCTGAACCGGCGGAAGTCCAGCGCGTGCGCGGGGTTGGCCAGGTACTGCGTGCGGCGCGGGGGCAGCACGTCCTCCCAGGAGGTGTAGTGCTGGGACCAGAACGCGGTGTACCAGGCGCGGTTGAGCTCCTCCAGCGTGGAGTAGCGGCGCTGCAGCCACCGCCGGAACGCCGCCGCGGCGTGCTCGCCGAAGTCCAGCGAGCCGTACTCGTTGTGCACGTGCCAGGCCAGCAGGGCGGGGTGGTCGCCGTAGCGCTCGGCCAGGCGCTGCGCGATCGCGCGGCTGGCGGAGCGGTACGCCGGGGCGCTGACGGCGTAGGTGTCGCGGCTGCCGTGGACCAGGCGGACCCCGTCCGGGCCGACCGGCATCGCGTCGGGGTGGCGGCGGGTGAACCACGGCGGCGGGGAGGCGGTGGGGGTGGCCAGCACCACGCCCACGCCGCCGTCGTGCAGTGTCTGCACGACGCGGTCCAGCCAGCCGAAGTCGTACACGCCCTCCTCGGGCTCCAGCAGCGCCCAGGAGAAGACGCCGACCGTGGCGGCGTTCACCCCGGCCTGGCGCATGAGGACGACGTCCTCCTTCCACACGTCCTCGCCCCACTGCTCGGGGTTGTAGTCGCCCCCGAAGAGCAGCCGTCCGGCGGGCAGCCCGCGACCGGGTGCGTGCGTCATCCCTTCAACCCTCCACTGATGAGGTCCAGCCGCCAGAACCGCTGCAGGAAGAGCACCAGCGCGATGAGCGGCACGATGGACACGGCGGCGCCGACGATGGCCAGCGAGTACAGCGCGGGCTCGCCGGAACCCTTGGACAGCAGGCTGTACAGCCCCACGGTCAGGGGGTACCGGTGCTCGTCGGACAGCATGACGAAGGGCAGCAGGAAGTTGTTCCAGATGCCCACGAACTGCAGCATGAAGACGGTGACCATGCCGGGCACGAGCATCGGCACGGCGACCGAGGTGAACGTGCGCCACTCCCCGGCCCCGTCGATGCGGGCCGCCTCCACGACCTCCTCGGGCACCGCGCCCGCGGCGTACACGCGCGAGAGGTAGATGCCGAACGGGGAGATGATCGAGGGCAGCAGCACCGACCAGCGGCTGCCGACCAGGCCGAGCTCGGACATGATGAGGTACTGCGGGATCGCCAGGGTGATGCCGGGCAGCAGCACCCCGCCGAGCACCGCGTAGAAGATCGCGTCGCGGCCGGGGAAGCGGAACTTCGCCAGCGCGTAGCCGGACATCGTCGAGACCAGCGTGGACAGCACCGCGCCGACGCCGGCGTAGAGCAGGCTGTTGGCGCACCAGCTCAGGAACTGCCCGTCGCCGTAGGCGAAGAGGTCGGAGAGGTTCTCCAGCAGCCCGGTGCCGGGGGCGAACGTGAAGGTGGAGAACAGCTCGCCGCGCGACTTCGTGGAGGCCACGAGCACCCACGCCACCGGCACCAGGCAGTACAGCGCGCCCAGCAGGAGCACCGCGGTGGGCAGGACCTTCGCCCGGCGCGCCGGCCGGGGCGCGGCGGCGCCGGTGCCGGCGGCGCGGGTGGCCGCCGCGGCGGTGGCGGCGCTCACGACTCGTTCCCGAACGCGCGGCGCTGCGCCACGCGCAGCAGGACGACGGAGACCACCAGGGTGCCGACGGCGAGCAGCACGGAGGCGGCCGAGGCCAGCGGCAGGTCGTCGCGGGTGAACGCGTCGCGGTAGATGGTCATCAGCGGCACCCAGGTCTGCGTGATGGAGGTGGTCATGGGCGCCAGGGTCGTCGGCTCGCCGTAGACCTGCAGGGTGCCGACGAGAGCGAACAGGCCGGTGAGCACCAGCGCGGGTGCGACGAGGGGGACCTTCACGCGCAGGGCGATCTGCAGCTCGGAGGCGCCGTCCAGGCGCGCGGCCTCCTGCACCTCCGCGGGGATCGAGCGCAGCGACGTGTAGATGATGATCATGTTGAAGCCGACGCCGCCCCAGACCGCGATGTTGGCCACGGACCCGAACAGCGCGGTCCCCGACAGGAACGGCACCGCCCCCAGGCCCAGCGCCTCGGTGACGTGGCTGACCGGGCTGGTCGTGGGCAGGTACAGGAACCCCCACAGCAGCGAGGCGATGACGCCGGGCACCGCGTACGGGATGAAGATGGCCGTGCGGGAGAACCGCTTGGCCGTCGTGGTCGTGGCGTCCAGCAGCAGCGCGAACAGCAGCGCCAGGCCCAGCGTGAGCGGAACGGCGATGAGGCCGTAGACGGCCAGGCGGGCGAAACCGCCGAGGAAGTCCGCGCTGGTGAGCGCGGCGGCGTAGTTCTCCAGGCCGACGAAGACCTCCTCGCGCCGGCCGAAGGGGCCCCCGCCGCTGACGCGCAGGCCGCGCAGGCTCAGGTGCACGGCGTAGCCGATGGGCACGAGCAGGAACACCGCGAACAGCACCACGCCCGGTGCCAGGAACAGGTAGGGGGCGATCGGGACGCGCCCGCGGCGCCGCGCCCGCCCGGGCGCGCCGGGCGCCGGGCGGGCGGGGCGGACGGTGCCGGTGGCGCTCATCAGCCGGCGCTGACCGTGAAGCCGGACTTCTCCATGTCCGCCACGACCGCCTCCTGGACGGTGGCCAGGGCGTCGGTGAAGGAGGTCCCGTCCGTCACGGCGGCGTTGAAGGCGTCCTGGAAGGCGCTGCTGGCGACGTTGACGTTGGGGCCCCAGCTCACCTCGGGCACGGTGTCCGAGGCGATGCGCTGGGCGACCTGCCAGTAGTCCGCCTGCTGCGGGGACTGCACCGGCGGGGCGCTGGAGAGGGTGAGCTCCTGGCCGACGAGGGAGGCCGGGTACTGCCCCGCCTCGATCTGCGCGGCGGAGCCCTCCTGCGAGGTGTTGATCCACTCGGCGAACTCCGCGGCCTCCTCGGGGTGCTCGGAGGAGGTGGTGACGACGACGGCGGAACCGCCCTGGAAGGACACCGCGGTGCTGCCGGCCTCCCACTGCGGGATCGGGGCCAGGGCCCACTGCCCGGCCTGCTCCGGCACCACGCCGTTGACCACGCCGTTGGCCCACAGCGCCGCCGGCCAGGACAGGACCTCCCCGGCGGCCAGGCGGGCGTTCCACTCCGGGGTCAGCAGCGGCTGGGCGTCGACCACGCCGCGGTCGACGAGGTCCTCCCAGTACTGCGCGACCCGGCGGGAGGGCTCGTCGTCGATGCTGACGGTCCAGGCGTCGCCGTCGACGGTCCACCACTGCGCGCCGTTCTGCTGCGCCATGGCGGCGAACCCGCCGAACTCCGCCGGCGCGAACGTCGTCAGCGTGGCGGCGGGGTCCTCCTGCTTGACCTGCTCGGCGACGGCGGCGAACTCGGCCCAGGTGGTGGGCACCGGGACGCCCAGCTCGGCGAACCGGGCCTGGTTGTAGACCAGCGCCTGCGGGCCCACGTCCTGCGGCACGCCGTAGACGGCGCCGTCGAACTCGACCTGGCTCCACACGCCGGGGTTGAACAGCTCCTCCGCGTCGGCGGTGTGCTCGCTGATGTCGGCGGCGACCCCGCCGACGATCATCGCGGGCAGGGTGTCGTACTGGACGACGGCCACGTCGGGGGCGTTCTCGGCGCGGGTGGCGGTGAGCAGCTTGGCGCTGGAGTCGGTGGACCCGCCGGCGTCGGTCTTGCGCACCTGCACGTCGGGGTGGGCGGCGTTCCAGGCCTCGACCATGCCGTCCTGGGCGGTGCCCCAGGCCCAGTACTCCAGGGTGATCGGGCCGTCGGCGGCGGCCGCGCCGTCGTCCGCGGCGTCCGAGGAGCAGGCGCCCAGCGACAGCGCCAGCGCCGCGGCCGCGGCGCCCGCGAGGGTCCTGACGTGCATCTCGTCTCCTTCGACGTGGGTGTCCGGGCGGTCGGTGCGCGGTGGTGAAGCGCTTCGACGCGATGTGTCGAAAGCTTCGACTCACGCCGGGTCCGCTGTCAAGGACCGGGCGCGGGGTCCGCCGTCGAGGACCGGGCGCGGGGTCCGCGATGATGCCGTCGACGGCGCCGCGCGCGCGGCCGCGGGAGGAGCGGGGATGGCGACCATCACGGACGTCGCACGGGCGGCCGGGGTCTCGGCGAGCACGGTGTCCTACGTGCTCAGCGGCAAGCGGGCGATCTCCCCCGCCACGCGGGCGCGCGTGCTGGACGCGGTGGACCGGCTCGGCTACCGCCCGCACGCCGGAGCCCGCGCCCTGGCCTCCAGCCGCGCGCACGTCATCGGCCTGGTCGCCCCGCTGCACGAGGACGCCGACGTGGGCATCGTCATGGAGTTCGTGCGCTCGGTCACCACCACGGCCCGCCGCCACGACGACGACGTGCTGCTGCTGACCTCCGAGGACCCCGGCGCCCTGGAGCGGGTCACCGCCGCCTCCCTCGTGGACGGCCTCGTCGTCATGGACATCGAGGTCGAGGACCCCCGCACCGCGCTGCTGGCCCGGCTGGGGCGGCCCTCGGTGCTCATCGGCCTGCCCCGCGACGCCCGCGGGCTGTCCTGCGTGGACTTCGACTTCGCCCGCGCCGCGCGCAGCGCCGTGCACCACCTGGCCCGGCTGGGCCACCGCCGCGTCGGCCTGGTCAGCGCCAGCGCCTCCTCCGTGCACCGCGCCGGGTACGTGGACCGGCTGCGCTCCGGCTTCCTCGAGGCCGCCGGCGCCGCGGGCGTCGAGGTCGCCACCGAGCCGTGCGACCCGGCCCCGGCCTCCGCGCGCGCCTGCCTGGCCGCCCTGCGCGCCGCGCTGCCGGGGCTGACCGCGCTGGTCGTGCACCACGAGGCCGCCCTGCCGCACCTGCTGGACGCCCTGGCCGCCGAGGGCACGCGCCTGCCCGAGGACCTCTCGCTGGTCGCGGTGGGCGCCGCCGACCCGGGCGGGCGGGCGCTGCGCCCCGTCGACGCGATCGAGGTGCCCGTGGCCGAGGTGGGCCGCGTGGCCGTCGAGATGCTCGCCGAGCGCACCGCCGGCAGCACCACCTCGGAGGTGCGGCTGCTCTCGGCCCCGCTCGTCGAGCGCGGCACCACCGCCCCGCCGCCCCGGGCCGGTCAGCACCCGCCGTCGGGGGACCGGCACGCGCGGTGAGGGCCGGGCCCGCCCGGGTGAGGGCGCCGTCCACCCGGGTGACCCCGGTTCACCACCGGTGAAGGAAGTGTGGTGAGGTAACCGGCGGCCTGCGCAGCCGTGGGCCGCTCCCGAACCACCACGAGGACGTCGCTGTGCGCACCGCTGCCGATCTCCGGCTCGACATGGGGGCCGTCGACTACGGCCTGCTCCTGTTCTACTTCGCCGTCGTCCTGGGCATCGGGCTCATCGCCCGCCGCCAGGTCCGCACCAGCCTGGACTTCCTGCTCTCCGGGCGCTCCATGCCCGCCTGGATGACCGGCCTGGCGTTCGTCTCCGCCAACCTCGGCGCCACCGAGATCCTCGGCATGGCCGCCAACGGCGCCCAGTACGGCATCGCGACCATGCACTACTACTGGATCGGCGCCGTGCCGGCCATGGTGTTCCTGGGCCTGGTGATGATGCCGTTCTACTACGGCGCCAAGGTCCGCAGCGTGCCGGAGTACATGCGCCGCCGCTTCGGCCCCGGCGCCCACGTCGCCAACGCGATCGCCTTCTCCGTCTCCAGCCTGCTCATCGCCGGCATCAACCTGTACGCGATGTCGCTGGTCATCGAGGCGCTGCTCGGCTGGCCGTCCTGGTTCGCCGTGCTGGTCTCGGCCGTGTTCGTCCTGGCCTACATCACCCTCGGCGGCCTCTCCAGCGCCATCTACACCGAGGTCCTGCAGTTCTTCGTCATCGTCGCCGGCCTGGTGCCGCTGACCGTCGTGGGCCTGAAGGCCGTCGGCGGCTGGGACGGGCTGAAGGAGAGGGTCAGCGCCGGCGTCGGCGAGGGCCACCTGCACACCTGGGCCGGCACCGGCATCGGGCAGGTCACCAACCCCATCGGCGCCGACTGGCTGGGCCTGGTCCTGGGCCTGGGCTTCGTCGTCAGCTTCGGCTACTGGACGACCAACTTCGCCGAGGTGCAGCGCGCCCTGTCCGCGCGCAACATGTCCGCCGCCCGGCGCACCCCGCTGATCGCGGCCTTCCCCAAGCTGTTCATCCCGTTCATCATCATCGTCCCGGGCATGATCGCCGTCGTCACCGTGCAGGGCCTGGGCTCCGCCGGCGGGCCCACCTACAACGACGCGATCCCCGCCCTGATCAACGAGTACCTGCCCTCCGGCGTCCTCGGCGTCGCCGTCACCGGCCTGCTCGCCGCGTTCATGGCCGGCATGGCCGCCAACGTCTCCAGCTTCAACACGGTCTTCACCTACGACCTGTGGCAGGACTACGTGAAGCCGGGCATGCCCGACACCTACTACCTCAAGGTCGGCCGGGCCGTCACCGTCGTGGGCGTCCTCGTCGGCGTCGCCACCGCGTTCATCGCCGCCGGGTTCAGCAACATCATGAACTACATGCAGGCGCTGTTCTCGTTCTTCAACGCGCCCGTCTTCGCGGTCTTCCTGCTCGGCCTGCTCTTCAAGCGCATCACCCCCGCGGCGGGGCTGTGGTCCTACCTCGTCGGGCTCGCCGTCCCGGTCACGATCTACGTGCTCTACACCGCGGACGTCCTGAGCTTCAACTCCGACCTGGCCGAGACCATGTGGGGCTCGATCTGGAGCTTCGTGTCCGTGGTGGTGGTCGCCGTGCTCGTCTCGACGTTCACCCGCCCCAAGCCGGAGCGCGAGCTGAGCGGCCTCGTGCAGGGCGTGGGCACCATCGACCTCAGCGGCGACCACGTCGTCGGCGACACCGCCTGGTACCGCTCCCCCGCCCTGCTCGGCGCGGTCGCGCTCGTGCTGTGCGTCGTGCTGTACCTGCCGTTCCTGTGACCCGCACCGCCGTGACCCGCACCGCTGCGACCCGCAGCCCCTGGACCCCCGCCGAGGAGGCGTCGTGAGCGAGGACCTGTCGAGCCTGAGCGAGGCCGACCGCCGCGCGGTGCGCTTCGCGCGCCGCTTCGACCTGCGCAACATCATCGGGACGGTGTTCGTCGTCTACGGCGCCGTCCTGCTCGTCCTGGGCGCCCTCAACGGCGAGCAGGACCGCGCGCAGGCCGCCGGCATCAGCATCAACCTGTGGACCGGGGCGCCCATGCTCCTCGTGGGCGCGCTGTTCTTCCTGTGGGCGCGGCGCTCCCCGCGCCCCGTGGCCGAGCTGGTGCCCGAGCGCGAGGAGGGCGCCGGCCCGCGCTGAGCCGGCGGAGCCGGACCGGGCCGCCGGGGTCACCCGGACGGCCCAGTCCGGCTCCAGCGCGCCCCCCGCGGCGCCGATGCCGTGCACGACGGGGGCGACGGGCACCCCGCGCGGCAGCGGGGGGACGGCGGTGGAGCACCTGATGGCGGTGGCGTTCTGCGTCTCCGCCCTCCTCAACGCCCTCACCGCCCGCATCGCCTGGCGGCGCCGGCGCAGCACCCCGGCCGCCACCGCGCTCGCCGGCGTCTGCGGGGCCCTGGCCCTGTGGTCCGCCGGCAACGCCCCGGTGCACCTGGGGCTGCCGGCGGGCATGGCCCGCACCGCCACCTACGTCACCTTCGTCGGCGTCCTGGGGTGCGTGGTGAGCATGCACCTGCTGGCGCGCACGATCGTCGACCCGCACCACCGGCCCGGCCGCCGCCGGGTCCTGGGCCTGGTCGTGCCGCCGGTGCTCGTGCTCACCGCCGTGGCCACCGACCCCTGGCACCACCTGTTCTTCACCAGCAGCGGCTACGTCGGGGACCCGCCGCACTTCTCGGTGGTCTACGGGCCGCTGTTCTGGGTCCACACCGCCTGGTGCTACGGGCTGCTGGCCACCGCCGGCGGCCACCTCGCGCGCGCCTGGTGGCGCGCCAGCGCCGTGGTGCGCGACCAGATCACCAGCGTCCTCGTGGCCGCCGCGGTGCCCGTGGTCGGCAACGTCGTCAACATCAGCAACCCGCAGCTCGCCGCCGGGCAGGACATCACCCCGCTGTGCTTCACCGTCACCGCGCTGGTGGCCGCCCACGCGGTGCTGCGCCGCGGGCTGCTGCGCGTGGTGCCCGTCGCGCGCGAGGCGGTGCTGGACACCGTCACCGACGCCGTGGTCGTCGTGGACGCCGGCGGCACCGTCGTCGACGTCAACCCCGCCGGCCTGCGGATGCTGCGCGCGGCGCGCCCGGACGTGCCCGAGCCCGTCGGCCTGCCCGGCAGCACCTTCCTCAGCGAGCGGGCGCTGGGCGAGCTGCCCGGCCAGCACACCCGCTACGCGCTGGAGTACGTGCCCGGCCTGCACCTGGACGTCACCGTCACCGCCATCGCCGACGGCCGGGGGCGCTGCCTGGGCCGCGTCGTCGTCGCCCGCGACATCACCGAGGTCGTCGAGACCCGCCGCCACCTGGAGGACCAGCTCGCCCTCGTGGAGCGGCTGCGCGCCCAGCTCCAGGAGCAGTCCGTGCGCGACCCGCTCACCGGCCTGCACAACCGCCGCCTGCTCGACGAGGCGCTGCCGGCCGCGCTGGCCGCGGCGCGCGCCGGCGGGGACGCCGTGGGGGTGCTGGTCGTGGACGTCGACCGGTTCAAGGCCGTCAACGACACGCACGGGCACGCCGCCGGCGACGAGGTGCTCGTCGAGGTCGCGCACGCGCTGGCCGCCGGGGCGCGCGCGCACGACGTCGTCGCCCGCTCCGGCGGCGAGGAGTTCGTCCTCGTGCTGCCCGGCGCGGACGCCGCCGCCACGCGCGAGCGCGCCGAGGCGCTGCGCGCGGCCTGCGCCCGCCTGGACGTCGCCGTGGGCGACGGCGCGCGCGTGCGCCCCACCGTCTCGATCGGCACCGCCGTGCACCGCGCCGACGGCGAGGACGCCGCCGGCCTGCTGGCCGCCGCCGACCGGGCCCTCTACGCGGCGAAGGCCGCCGGCCGCGACCGGGTGGTCGCGGCCGGCGGCCTGCCCGCGCGGGGCGTGCCCGCGCAGGGCGCGCCCGCCCGCTGAGCGGGGCGCCTCAGCGCGCGGCGCGCTCGGGCCGCCACACCACCAGCGCGGTGGAGCGCGCCGGCGAGGGCGGGCGCTTGCCCACCGGGGTGGCCACGATGTCGCCGGCCACGCCGGCGGCGAAGATGCGCCGGGCCTGCTGGCGGACCAGGTCCACCTCGGCCTGCAGCTCCTCGATGCGCCGGCCCATGGCGGTCACCTGGTTCTCCAGCTCCAGGATCCGCTTGATGCCGGCGAGGTTCACGCCGTCCTCCTGCGAGAGGCGCTGCACCTCGCGCAGCTGCGCGATGTCGCGGGCGGAGTAGCGCCGACCGCGCCCGCGCGCCCGGCTCGGCGAGACGAGGCCGAGCCGGTCGTACTGCCGCAGCGTCTGCGGGTGCATCCCCGCCAGCTCCGCGGCGACGGAGATGACGAACACCGCCGCGTCGTCGTCGTAGTCGTACACGCCCTGCCCCCTCCCGTCGTCCGGTCGTCGTGGTGGTGGTGCTCGCGGGGGCCGCCCCGGTCGCCCGGGACGGCCCCCGCGGGAGCGCCGCCGCTAGCCGCGCGCCCGCTCGGCCAGGCCCGCGCGCGGGTCCTCCCCGGCGGTCGCCCGCGCGAAGGCCTCCACGGCCTCGCGCACCGCGCCGTCCACGCGCTGCGGCACCACGACCTCGACGGCGACCAGCAGGTCACCGGCCTCGTCGCCGGCGCGCGAGCGCTTCACGCCGCGGCCCTTCAGCCGCAGCGTGCGGCCCGAGGGCGTGCCAGGGGCCACCTTCACGCGCACGGAGGAGCCGTCCAGGGTCGGCACCTCCACCGTCGCGCCGAGCACCGCCTCGTCGAACGAGACCGGCAGCGTCATGCGCAGGTCGTCGCCCTCGCGCTTGAACACCGGGTGCGGCTCGACGTGCACGGTGACGAGCAGGTCCCCGGCGGTGCCGCCGGGACCGGGCATGCCCTTGCCGCGCAGCCGCACCTTCTGGCCGTCGCGCACGCCCTGGGGCAGGCGGGCGTTGACGGTGCGCACCGGGCCGCCGCGCGGGTCGGGGACCCGCAGCGACACCGTGGCGCCCTCCAGCGCGGCGCGGAACCCCACGCGCGCCGACGCCTCGAGGTCCTGCCCGCGCGCCGGCGGCGGCGGGCCGCCGAACGGCCCGCCGAACGGGTTGCCGCCCGCCCCGCCGGGGGCGCCGGCACCGCCCTGGCCGAACAGGCCGCCGAGCAGGTCCTCGAACCCGGCCCCGCCGCCGGCGCCGCCGGCACCGCCGGCGGAGAACCGGGCGCCGCCGCCGACCATGGCGCGCACGCCGTCGTACTGGCGGCGCTGCTCGGGGTCGGACAGCACCGCGTACGCCTCGCCGACCTCCTTGAACCGCTGCTCGGCGGCCGGGTCGTCCGGGTTGGCGTCCGGGTGCAGGGTGCGGGCCTTCTTGCGGTAGGCCTTCTTGACCTCCGCGGCGTCGGCGTCGTGGGGGACGCCGAGCACGGCGTAGAAGTCCTTCTCCGCCCAGTCCTGCATGCTCACCGGCGTCCCCCCCTCTCCGTGTCCTCGATCGTGGTCACTCCCGCCGGGGTCATCCCTGCGGGTCGGCCACCGCGACGCGCGCCGGCCGCAGCACCCGCTCGCCGAAGCGGTAGCCCGGCTGCAGCACCTGCACGCACGTGGCCACCTCGTACTCGTCCGAGTGGCTGTGCATGAGCGCCTCGTGCACCGCGGGGTCGAACGGCTCGCCGTTCTCGCCGTAGCGCTCCAGGCCGAAGCGGCCCAGCGTGGCCTCCAGCTTCTCGGCGATGGCCGCGAACGGGCCGGTCAGGTCGCCGTGCTGGCGGGCCAGGTGCACGTCGTCCAGCACCGGCAGCAGCGCCTCGGCGACGCTGCCCAGCGCCGCGTTCCTCGCCACGTCCCGGTCGCGGTCGACCCGCTTGCGGTAGTTCACGTACTCGGCGTTCAGCCGCTGCAGCTCCTCGAGCCGCTCGGCGGCCAGCGCCTGCGCGGCCTCCAGGGCCGCGTCGGCGGCGCCGTCGTCCGGGCCGCCGACGGTCGGGGCGGCCGGGGCGCCGCCCGCGGCGGGCGCCGGCTGCTCCGGCGCCGCGCCGCGGGGCTGACCCGTCTCCGGGTCGATGCGGCGCCGGTCGCGGACGACCGGCTCCTGCGGGGTCTCGGTCTCCTCCGACATCACTTGTCCTTCTCGTCGTCGACGACCTCGGCGTCCACGACGTCGTCGTCGGCGGGCTTGGTGAAGTCCGGGCCGGCGGAGGCGCCGGCGTCGCCGGCGGCGGAGGCGTCGCCCTGGGACTGCGCGTACATCGCCGAGCCCAGCTTCTGGCTGGCCTGCGCGACGGCGTCGGTCTTGGCCTTGATCTCGGCCGCGTCCGTGCCGTTGAGGGCGGTCTTCAGCTCCGCGACGGCCTTCTCGGTCTCCTCGCGGCCCTCGGCGGGCAGCTTGTCCGCGTTGTCGGCGAGGAACTTCTCCGTCTGGTAGACGAGGCTCTCGGCCTGGTTGCGGGCCTCGGCCTCCTCGCGGCGCTGCTTGTCCTCGTTGGCGTGCGCCTCGGCGTCCTTGACCATCCGCTCGATGTCCTCCTTCGACAGCGCGCTGCCGCCGGAGATGGTCATCGACTGCTCCTTGCCGGTGCCGCGGTCCTTGGCCGAGACGTGGACGATGCCGTTGGCGTCGATGTCGAAGGTGACCTCGACCTGCGGCACGCCGCGCGGGGCGGGCGCGATGCCGGTGAGCTCGAAGGTGCCCAGCGGCTTGTTGTCGCGGGCCAGCTCGCGCTCGCCCTGGAACACCTGGATGAGCACGGAGGGCTGGTTGTCGTCGGCGGTGGTGAACACCTCCGAGCGCTTGGTCGGGATCGCCGTGTTGCGCTCGATGAGCTTGGTCATGATTCCGCCCTTGGTCTCGATGCCCAGGGACAGCGGGGTGACGTCGATGAGCAGGACGTCCTTGCGCTCGCCCTTGAGGACGCCGGCCTGCAGGGCCGCGCCGATGGCGACGACCTCGTCGGGGTTCACGCCCTTGTTGGGCTCGCGGCCGCCGGTCAGCTCCTTGACGACGTTCGTCACGGCGGGCATGCGGGTGGAACCGCCCACGAGCACGACGTGGTCGATGTCGGCGAGCTTGACGTCGGCGTCGCGGATGACGGCGTGGAACGGGGCCTTGGTGCGGTCCAGCAGGTCCTGCGTCATCTGCTCGAACTGCGCGCGGGTGAGCTGCTCGTCCAGGTGGACGGGGCCGTTCTCCGTCATCGACAGGTACTGCAGGGAGATGCCGGTGCTGGTCGCGGTCGACAGCTCCTTCTTGGCCTGCTCGGCGGACTCGCGCAGGCGCTGCATCGCGATCTTGTCCTTGGACAGGTCGATGCCGTAGCTGCCCTGCACCTTCTTGAGCAGGTGGTCGACGATGCGCTGGTCCCAGTCGTCGCCGCCGAGGTGGTTGTCGCCGGAGGTGGCGCGCACCTGGATGGTGGAGAAGCCGTCCTCGTCCTTGCCGACCTCCAGGAGGGACACGTCGAACGTGCCGCCGCCGAGGTCGAAGACGAGGATGAGCTCGTCCTCCTTGCCCTTGTCCAGGCCGTAGGCGAGCGCGGCCGCGGTGGGCTCGTTGATGATGCGCAGGACGTTCAGGCCCGCGATCTCGCCGGCCTCCTTGGTCGCCTGGCGCTGGGCGTCGGAGAAGTACGCCGGCACGGTGATGACGGCGTCGGTGACGGCCTCGCCGAGGTAGGACTCGGCGTCGCGCTTGAGCTTCTGCAGCACGCGCGCGCTGATCTCCTGCGGGGTGTACTTCTTGTCGTCGATGGCGACGTTCCAGTCGGTGCCGACGTGCCGCTTGACGGAGCGGATCGTCCGGTCGACGTTGGTGACGGCCTGGCGCTTGGCGATCTCGCCGACGAGCACCTCGCCGTTCTTGGCGAACGCCACGACGGACGGGGTCGTGCGTCCGCCCTCGGCGTTGGCGATGACCGTCGGCTCGCCGCCCTCCAGGACGGAGACGACGGAGTTGGTGGTACCGAGGTCGATGCCGACCGCACGTGCCATGGTGAGGGTCCCCCTTGTGAACGATTGAGCCTTCCTCGCTCAAGTCTGCGCACCGCCGCGGATCTGTCAACCCGGGGAGTGCTCGACTTGAGCCCACCCGGCTCAACGACGTGGGGGCCGGCGGTGTTCCCCGTGTCCGCGACCGCCCCGGGAGTGGGCTAAGGTCTACGACGCCAGCAGGACCGGCCCAGGGCCGGCACCGGTGGGCGTGCGGACGTAGCGCAGTTGGTAGCGCATCACCTTGCCAAGGTGAGGGTCGCGGGTTCGAGTCCCGTCGTCCGCTCAGCGGTCAGCGCGAAGGCCCCGGGTCCACCGACCCGGGGCCTTC
>NZ_JBJLSG010000069.1:0-25568 GCF_050871925.1 Kineococcus gurbantunggutensis | reverse complement strand
GCGGCACCCGGGGGTGCCGCCGGGCCGGGCCGGGGATCAGCCGTTCTTCTCGGCGTACCGCTGCTGGGCGGCGTTGACGAGGTCCACGTACGCGCCCACGTTGGCCGCCTCCAGCTCCGCCTGGAAGGCGTCCCAGTCGGCGGTGTCGCGCTGACCGAGGATGAACTGCAGGGTGGCCTGCAGGGTGAGGTCGGTCAGCGCCGTCTGGTACAGCGAGGCCTGCTCGCGCTCACCCTCGCTCAGCGGGGCCGGCGGGGCGACCGGCTCGGGGTCCTTCTGCGCCATCGCCTGCTGCCAGGTGGCCTCCTCCTCGTAGAGGTTGGACAGCACCAGGTCCTGGGTGGAGCCGGAGGCGAACAGGTAGACGCCGTTGAAGAAGCCGAAGTCCTTCTGCATGGCCTTCGGCGCGCCGGGGTTCAGGCCGGTGAAGGTGACGTCCGCGGCCGGGGCGCGCTTGCCGTCGACGACGTCGTAGGTCGTGCCCTCCACGCCCCACTTGGCGAACTCCAGGCCCTCGTCGGAGTAGTACAGCCAGTCGATGAACTGCATCATCGCGACGAAGTCGTCGTTCTCCACCGCGTCGGAGGAGATCATGAGGCCGTTCTCCAGCTGGGTGCCGCCGACGACGTTCCCCGCGGGGCCCGCGGGCAGGACGATCTTCGACAGGCCGTAGTTGCCGGCGCCGAGCGTCTGGTCCAGGGCCGTGCGCGCGCTGAGCACCTCCTGGGAGTTGGTGCTGATGCCGTAGGACTCCTCGTTGGCGAGCTTGGCCAGGGCCGCCTCGTCGGTCTGGGTGAAGCTCTCGGGGTCCATCAGGCCCTCGGCGACCAGGCCGCGCAGGTACTCGACCATGGCCTTGTACTCGTCCGTCGTGGCCGTGAAGACGTACTCCCCGGCGTCCTCGTCCCACGTCAGGCCCTGGCCGAAGCCCCACTCCCCCGCCGCGGTGCCGAAGGGGGCGTCGACGTAGTTGAGCAGCGCGTTGCCCTCCCAGCGGTCGGAGAAGGGGTAGGCGTCCGGGTGCGCCTGCTTGATCGCCCGCAGCACGTCGCGGAACTCGTCCCAGGTGGTGGGCTGCTGCAGGCCGAGCTCCTGCAGGACGTCGGTGCGCAGGGCCGGCGTGTAGTCGGGGCGCAGGTTCTCCAGCAGCCCGGGCAGCAGGTAGAACTTGCCGTCCTCCTGGCGCAGGGTGTCGATCTCGTCCTCCAGCCCCCACTTGGCGACCTTGTCCTGGAAGTTGGGCATGAGGTCGAGGTAGTCGCTCACGGCCAGGATGGCTCCGGAGGCCACGTACGGGGTCTCCGCCCCCGGGTACGTCACGGGGATGAAGTCCGGCGCGTCGCCGGCGCCGATGACCAGGCTCCGGCGCTGCTCCCAGTCGCTGAGCGGGGCCAGGGTGGGCTCCAGGGTGACGCCGTGCTGCTCGGCGAGCGTCTTGTAGAAGAGCCAGTCGGGGTTGTTCGGGTAGTTCGGGTGGTCGCGGTAGAGCAGGGAGAAGGACACCGGCTCGGTCGCCTTGAAGGTGTCGCCGACGCCGTACTCCTGCATGGCGCCGACGTTCTTCTCGGAGATGACCTCCTCGGCCTGCTCGCCGCTGTCGTCGCCGGAGCAGGCGCCGAGGCTCACGGCCAGGCACATGGCCGCGGCCACGCCGATGGTGCTCCGCCTCTTGATGATCATCGTGTTCCCTTCCTGAGCTTCACCGGTGTTCGGGGAGGTCGGGTGGTGCGGCGCGGTCAGCCCTTGACGGCGCCGAGCATCACGCCCGACACGAAGTACTTCTGGATGAACGGGTAGAGGGTGACGATGGGCAGGACGGTGAGCACCATCGTCACGGCCTGGATGTTGGCGGCGACCTGCGCGAGCTCACCGGCGCCCCCGCCGATCGACGTCGCCGTCGAGGCGCCGGCGATCATGTTGCGGAGGTAGACGGTCACCGGGTACAGCTCCGCCCGGTCCAGGAAGAGGAAGGCGGAGAACCACGAATTCCAGAACGACACGGCGTAGAAGAGGACCATGGTCGCCAGCACCGCCTTGCTCAGCGGCAGGACGATCCGGAAGAAGGTCCCGTACGTCGTCAGGCCGTCGATCGCGGCGGCCTCCTCCAGCTCCTCGGGCAGGTTCTCGAAGAAGGCCTTCATGACCAGCAGGTTGAAGACGCTGATCGCGTTGGGCAGCACGATGGCCCACATCGTGTTCTTCATGCCGAGCTCGTTGATGAGCACGTAGTTGGGGATGAGCCCGCCGTTGAAGAACATCGTGAAGACCGCGATGCCGATGAGGACGGTGCGGCCCTTGAGGTGCTTCTTGGAGATCGCGTAGGCGAAGGAGGTGGTAAGGACCATCGAGACCGCTGTGGCGACCACGGTGTAGACCACGGTGTTCTTGTAGTTGGTCCAGAACATGTCGTCGCCCAGGACGACCCGGTAGGTGTCCACGTTGAAGCCGCGCGGCCACAGGTTCACCTGGCCGGAGCTGATGGCGCCCTCGGAGGAGAACGACTGGGCGACGATGTTGACGAACGGGTACAGGGTCACCGCGACGACGCCGAGCAGGACGATCGCGTTGACGACGCGGAACGCGCGGTAGGTGCGCGACTCCTGGATGCCGCGGGCGGCCGGTGGGCGGCCCAGGCGGCGGGTCGCGGTGCTCGGGTCGGCGGTCACCACAGGCTCGTCCCCACTGCTCGGCGCGAGATCGCGTTGGCGGACAGGATCAGCGTCAGGCCGATGAGCGCCTCGAAGAGGCCGATGGCCGCGGCGTAGGAGAAGTTGCTGGAGAGGATGCCGACGCGGTACAGGTACGTGGAGATGACGTCGGCGCTGGGGTACAGCAGGGGGTTGTACAGCAGCAGGATCTTCTCGAACCCGACGGCCATGAACGTCCCGATGTTGAGGATCAGGAGGGTGACCATCGTCGGGCGGATGCCGGGCAGCGTGACGTGCAGGGTCTGCTTCCAGCGGTTGGCCCCGTCGATGCGCGCGGCCTCGTAGAGGTTCTCGTCGATCTGGGTGAGCGCGGCGAGGTAGAGGATCGTGCCCCAGCCCACCGTCTGCCACACCTCGGAGCCGACGTAGACGACGGGGAACCACTCGGCCCGCTGCATGAACGGGACGGTGTCGGCGCCCAGGGCCCGCAGGATCTGGTTGGCCGTGCCCTGGACGGACATGATCTGCAGCACCATGCCGGCGATGATGACGATCGACATGAAGTGCGGCAGGTAGGACACCGTCTGCACGAACCGCTTGAACCGCCTGGACCGCAGCTCGTTGAGCAGCAGGGCGAGCACGATGGGCAGCGGGAACGCGACGACCAGCGTGAGCACCCCGAGGAACAGGGTGTTCTTGAAGACGTTCCAGAACGCCGGGTCGTTGATGAACAGCTCTACGTAGCGCAGGCCCACCCACTCCTCGCCGAGGATGCTGCCACCCGGGCGGAAGCGCCGGAACGCGATGACGTTGCCGATCATCGGGACGTAGCGGAAGACGAGGAAGAACAGCAGCGGCAGCGCCACGAAGGTGTACAGGCGCCAGTCCCGGCGCAGGGCCTGGCGCCAGGTCCTGCGCGGCGGGCGGACGCGCGGTCCCTTGCGGGCCGCGGCCAGCGCCTCGGGCGCGGCGAGCCCCGCGCCGGCGGTGGTCCCGGTCGGGGAGGCGGTGCTCACGCGGTGACCCCCTCTGGCTGCGAACGGGTGGGCGTCCGCGCCACCGGGTGATCCGCGTGCTCGGCGGTGCCGCCGCCCACGTCCTGCCACGGTGCGGCGGGGACGCCCTGCGCCTCCCGCCGACCGTCGTGCCCGGGCCCCTCGTCTGGGGTTGCTGCCACGACCTGACCTCCGTCCCACCTCAGCGTGGGGGCGATACTTTCGACCGCTCCGTCGATACGAGACGGGACACTAGGGACGTCATCGCGCCAGGTCAACCGCTCGCGCGGCGGGGCGCCCGATCGAGACAGCACCGTGATGCGATCCGGGATACCGCTTGCCTGTGCACCGGCCGGCGTGGTGCGGCACCGCCCGGGTCGAAACTCTCGCGTCAGCGTCGCCAGCAGGACGACGTCCTGCTAGGTTGGTGCGAAAGTTTCGACACCGCCCGGAGTGCAGCATGTCGACCGACACCGCACGGACCACCATCTCCGCGATCGCCGCGGAGGCGGGTGTGTCGATCGCGACCGTCTCCAAGGTCCTCAACGGCCGCAGCGACGTCGCCGCGGCCACGCGCACCCGCATCGAGGCCGCGATCGAGCGCCACTCCTACCAGCGCCGCCGCCGGCGCCCCGCCACCGCGCCGCGCCTGGTCGAGCTGGTCTTCCACGAGTTCTCCACCTGGGGCGAGGAGATCATCAAGGGCGTCGAGGCGGTCGCCGGTCCCGAGCGCGTCGCCATCGTGCTCTCCGAGCTCGGCGGCGCGCACCGCCCCCGGCAGGAGTGGCTCGACGACGTCCTGGCCCGCCAGCCGCTCGGCATGATCCTCGTGCTGACGAGCGTGGACCCCGTCCAGCGCAGGCAGCTGGAGGCGCGCTCCATCCCCTTCGTCGTCGTCGACACCGCCGGGGAACCACCGGCGGACGTGCCCGTGGTGGGCTCGGCGAACTGGAACGGCGGGCTCGTGGCGACCCGGCACCTGCTGGCGCTGGGGCACCGGCGCATCGCGGTGGTCTCCGGTCCCGCCGACGTGCTGTGCAGCCGCGCGCGCGTCGACGGCTACCGCAGCGCCCTCGACGAGGCCGGCATCGCGGTGGACCCCTCCCTGGTGCGCTACGGCGACTTCCACGTCAACGGCGGCTACACCCACGGCCGGGAGCTGCTGGAGCGGCCCGACCGGCCCACGGCCGTCTTCGCCGGCAGCGACTTCCAGGCCCTCGGGGTGCTGCGGGTGGCGCGCGAGCTCGGGCTGCGGGTGCCGGAGGACCTCTCGGTCGTCGGCTACGACGACCTGCCCGTCACCGAGTGGATCGGCCCCGCGCTCACCACGGTGCGCCAGCCGCTGCGGGAGATGGCCGCCACCGCGGCGCGCATGGTGCTCACCCTCGCCCGCGGGGAGGTCCCCACGAACCTGCGCATCGACCTGGCCATCGAGCTCGTCGTGCGCGAGAGCACCACCGCCCCGCCCGCGCACCCGGACCGCCCGCGCACCTGAACCGCCCGGCGGCCGGTCCCCTCGGCCGCGCTGCGGGCCGCGGGGGCGGGCGGGGGCTAGCGTCGCGCAGGTGAACGACCACGCGAGCGCCACCCGTCCCGCGCGCCCGGCGCGCCTGGCCCTCACCGGCGGCGGTTTCCGGGCGGGTCTGCACCTGGACCTCGTGCGCCGGCTGCCGGAGCTGTTCGAGGTGAGCGGGGTGCTGGCCCGCAGCGCGGCCACGGCGGCGGCGGTGGCGCAGCGCGGGTTGCCGGTCCACCGCGACGTCGCCGCGCTGCTGCGCACGGCGCCGGACCTGGTCGTGGTGTCGCTGCCGGCTCCGGCCGCTCCCGCGCTGGTGCTGGAGCTGCTGGAGCGGGGTGCGGCGGTGCTGACGGAGACCCCCCCGGCCGCCGACCTGGCCGGGCTGCGCGCGCTGTGGGGGGCGGTGGGGCCGTCCGGGCGCGTCCAGGTGGCCGAGCAGTACCTGCTCTCCCCGCACAACGCCGCCCGCGCCGAGGTGGTCCGCCTCGGGCTGCTGGGGGTGCCGACCTCGGTGCAGGTCTCCTCCACGCAGCTGTACCACGCCACCTCGATGGTGCGCGGGCTGCTGGGCGTGGGCGCACGACCGGCGCGCGTGCTCGCCAGCGCCACGAGCGCACCGCTGGCGGACCCGATCTCCCGCGCCGGCTGGACCGGCAGCGCGGACCCGCGCCCGCAGGTCACGACGGTGGCGACCTTCGACTTCGGCGACGGGCGCAGCGCGCTGTACGACTTCACCGAGACGCAGACCCGCAACCCGCTGCGCGCGCGGCGGATGGTCGTGCGCGGCAGCGCCGGTGAGCTCGTCGACGACCGCCTGGTGCGCCTGGCCGACCCGGTGACGGTGCTGGCGTCCTCGATCGAGCGCCGCCAGACCGGGCACCACCAGGACGTCCAGGGGGCGGACCTGGACCAGCTCTCCCTGGAGGGGCGGGTCCTCTTCCGCAACCCCTTCGTGGGCGCCCGGCTGTCCGACGAGGAGATCGCCGTCGCCACGCTGCTGCAGCGGTGCGCCGCGTGGGCCCGCGGCGAAGGGCCGGGGCCGTACCCGCTGGCCGAGGCGGCCCAGGACCACCTGCTCGGGCTGGCGATCGGTGCGTCGCTCAGCGAGGGACGGGCGGTCCTCACCTCCACGGAGGCGTGGGCGACCGCTCTGGAGCGCTGAGCCGTGCCGCCGAGGCGCGGGGGGTCAGCGCCCCCGCGGGTTCGGGGACAGGTCGGTCGCCTGGTCCTGGGCGCGGATCGCGAGCTCGGCGGCCTTGAAGGCGTGCTCCTGGGTCATCGCCGTCTCGGTGCGCGCCAGGCAGTCCTGCACGAGCTGCCCGAAGAACGGGTAGCCCACCTTGCCGGTGACCTGGAAGTGGGTCTCCTGCTGCCCGTTGACGAGGAACAGGTGGCCCGGCCCGTCGTCGGTGCCGATGTTGACGTACTTGCGCTGCTCGATGAACCCCTCGGTGCCCAGGACGAAGGTCCGCCCGTCGCCCCAGGTCTGCAGCCCGTCCGGGGTGAACCAGTCGCAGCGGAAGTACCCGGTGGCGCCGGTGTCGGTCACCAGGTTGGCGTCGCCGAAGTCGTCGAGCTCGGGGTGATCGGGGTTGGCGTAGTTCGCGATCTGGCTGTTGACGACCCGGGCGTCGGTGGCTCCGGTGTAGTGCAGGATCTGGTCGACGTTGTGGCTGCCGATGTCGGTGAGGATGCCGCCGTACTTGTCCCTCTCGAAGAACCACGCCGGCCGGCTGGCCGCGTTGAGCCGGTGCGGGCCGAAACCGACGACCTGGACGACCCTGCCGATGGCGCCCTGCTCGATGAGCTGACCGGCGAAGACGGCCGTCTCGACGTGCACGCGCTCGGAGTAGTAGACGGCGTACTTGCGCCCGGTGCGCTGCACGGCCCCGCGCGCCGCGGCGAGCTGCTCCAGGGTGGTCAGCGGGGCCTTGTCGGTGAAGTAGTCCTTGCCCGCCTCCATCACCCGCACCCCGAGCGCGCACCGCTGGCTGGTCACCGCGGCCGCGGCCACCAGGTGCACCTGCGGGTCGTCCAGGACCTCCTCCTCGGAGCGCGCGACGCGCACCTGGGGGAACTGCTCTCGGAAGCGCTCGACCTTGACCGGGTCGGGGTCGTACACCCACGTCAGCGTGGCACCGGCCCCGGTGAGGCCCTGGCACATGCCGTGGATGTGGCCGTGGTCCAGGCCGATCGCCGCGAAGGTGAACTCCCCGGGCTCGACGACGGGGTCGGGCAGGGGGGCGGGGGCGTAGGTGCCGCCGTCGGAGGTGCTCACGGGTTCTCTCCCTGCTCGCGGCTGGAACTCGGCACCAGCGCGGCGCTGATCGGCCCGGTGGGGCGGCTGAGGGGGGCGAACGCGGGGTGCAGGGGCACGACCCGCCCGCTCGAGGGTCGCAGCAGATCGTAGGGCCCGGCAACCACCAGGGGAAGGCCGGCGGTGCGCGCGGCCGGCGACGGGGTGCGGGTGATCGATCGATCAGGTTCGAGCGAACGCTCTTGACCCGTGGTGGAGCGGTTCGACACGGTGTGGCGACCAGGCCGCCCCGACGACGAGGCGCCGTGATCTCCCTCGGGAGCCCGCGTGACCACCAGCCCCCCCGCACCCGGCACGGACCTCGACGGCGCCGACGCGCCCGTCGCGGCGCGGGTCTTCGACGAGCACCACCACGACTACTCGCCGTGGGGGTTCTGGAGCACCGCCTCCGCCGGCGAGCAGGAGCGGCAGCTGCAGCTGCAGCGGCGCGCGAGCGCCGAGCACGCGCAGTGGTCCCTCGGGCGCGGGTGCTTCGTCAGCGAGCTGGCCGCGGTCCAGGCCGACCGGCTGGTGCTGGGCGAGCGCAGCTACCTCGCCGCGCACACCTACGTCACGGGGGAGGTCGTCACGGGGCGCGACTGCACCGTCAACGCCTTCACGGTGGTGCGCGGGCGGGTGCGGCTGGGCGACGCGGTCCGCGTCGGCGCGCACACCTCCCTGCTGGCCTTCAACCACGGCACGGCCCCGGGCACCGAGGTGCACCGCCAGCCGCTGACCTCGAAGGGCATCACGGTCGGCGACGACGTCTGGATCGGCTCCCACGTCGTCGTCCTCGACGGCGTGCGCATCGGTGACCACGCCGTCGTGGCGGCCGGCGCGGTGGTGCCCAAGGACGTGCCCGCCGGCGCCGTCGTCGCGGGCAACCCCGCCCGCGTGCTGCGCTGGCGGGTCCCCCCGGCCACCTCCACCACCGCCGTCCCGGCCTCCACCACCGCCGTCCCGGCCTCCACCGCCGCCGTCCCGGCCGGCGGTGACGAGCTGGCCGGGCGGGTGGCCGCCTTCGCCACCCGCGCGCGCGAGCAGGCCGGCGACGTGCTCGCCCGCTGCTGGGACCCGCACCTGCCGGGCGGGCAGTTCACCGACACCCCCGGCGCCGCGCCGAGCGTGCGCGCGCAGTGCGACGCCCTGGAGGTCGCCGACCTGCTGCTGGGCACCGCCCCGCCGCAGCTGCCGGCGCAGGAGCAGCTCGCGCGGCTGCGGGCCCTGCAGGACGAGCGCACCGGCCTGGTGCCGCCCTTCGACGCGACCGGCCGGCCGGTCGCCGCCCCGGCGGACCTCACCGACGGCGAGGCCGCCTACCACGTCCTGTGCGTCGGGTACGCCCTCGACGTGCACGGCTCCCGCTTCGAGCACCCCGTGCGGGTGGTGGCCGAGATGGACGCCGCCACGCTCGTGGCCGCGCTGGAGGCCCTGCCCTGGCGCGGGCGCGCCTGGCGCTCGGGGGCGTGGGTGGACGCGGTGGGCACCGCCTTCCGCTTCAACCTCGACCTCGGCGCCCCCGGCGTGCCCGGCACCCTGCAGGCCCTGTTCGGCTGGCTGGGCACCCGGGTGGACCCGCGCACCGGCGCGTGGGGGGCACCGGCGCCGGGAGAGGGCCCGCTGGAGGTCGTCAACGGCTTCTACCGCGCCTCCCGCGGCACCTACGCGCAGTTCGACGTGCCCCTGCCCCTGCCCGAACGGGTCGTGGACACGGTGCTCGCGCACGCGGCCGACCCGCGCTGGTTCGCCCCCGGGCAGCAGAACGCCTGCAACGTCCTGGACGTGGCGCACCCGCTGTGGCTGGCCGGCCGGCAGAGCGCCCACCGCCGCGAGGAGGTGGTGGCGCTGGCGCGCCGGCTGCTGGCCGACGCCCTGGGGCACTGGCGCGAGGGGCTCGGTTTCGCCTTCCGCGCCGGGCGCACCCCGGGCCTGCAGGGCACCGAGATGTGGCTGGCCCTCACCTGGCTGCTCGCCGACACCGCCGGCCTCTCGGACCTGCTGGGGTACCGCCCGCGGGGCGTGCACCGGCCCGAACCCGCGCTGCAGCTGCACCCCTGACGCGCAGCAGCGGGCCCGCAGTGCCGGGGCGGCGGCCGGGGAGGCCGCAGGCGCCCCGGTCCCACCGACGACCACCCACGCCCGACGAGGAGTTCCCGTGAGGTCCCGCCCGTTCCCGTGCCCACCCCCGCCGCCCCGCCCGCCCGCTGCGAGCACGGCGTGAGCGGTCCGTGCCTGGCCCTGGCGATGGGCGGCCCGGCCCGTCGCCGCGTCGTCGACGAGGGTTTCGTGCAGCGGCTGTCCGCGGTGGCCGACGTGGTGCCCGGCGTCCTGGAGGACTTCGAGTCGCCCTCGGCGCGGCGGGTGCTGGCGGACGTCGACGTGCTGGTCACCGGCTGGGGGTGCCCGCCGCTGACCGCGCAGGTCGTCGCGGGCGCCCCGCACCTGCGCGCCGTCGTGCACACGGCCGGGTCGGTGCGCTCGCACGTGACGTCCGCGGTGTGGGAGCGGGGCATCGCCGTCTCCTCCGCGGCCGCCGCGAACGCCGTCCCCGTCGCGGAGTACACGCTGGCGGTGGTGCTGCTGGCCGGCAAGCGGGTCCTCGCCTCCGCCGAGGCCTACCGGCGCGCCCGGGACCACGCGGCGACGGTGGTCAGCGATGCCGGCGGCAACTACGGCAGCACCGTCGGCGTGCTGTCCGCCTCCCTGGTGGGGCGGCGCGTGGTCCACCTGCTGCGCCCGCACGACGTGCGGGTGCTCCTGCACGACCCCTACGTGCCCGACGCGGCGGTCCGCGCGCTGGGGGCCGAACCGGTCGGCCTGGCCGAGCTGTTCGAGCGCAGCGACGTGCTGACCGTGCACACGCCGCTGCTGCCGGAGACCCGCGGTCTGGTGGACGCCGCCCTGCTGGCGCGGATGCGCGACGGCGCCACCCTGGTGAACACCGCCCGCGGGGCCGTGGTGGACGCCGAGGCCCTGACCGCGGAACTGCTCTCCGGGCGCCTGCACGCCGTCCTGGACGTCACCGACCCCGAGCCCCTGCCCGCGCAGCACCCGCTGTGGCAGTGCCCCAACGTCCTGCTCACCCCGCACGTGGCCGGTTCGGCCGGCAACGAGCTGCGCCGGCTGACCGACTGCGCCGCGGGCGAGGTGGAGCGCTTCGCGGCCGGGCGGCCCTTCGCGCACCCGGTCACCCGCGCCGCGATGGAGCGCAGCGCGTGAGCAGCCCCAACACCCCTGGCAGCACCCCCGCACGCACCGAGAACGTCCTGGACACCACCTCCCCGATCGGAGCGCCCCCCGTGAGCAGCAGAGTCCGCTTCGCCCTCCTGGGCGCCGGCGTCATCGCCCAGCAGCACGGCACCGTGCTGCACCAGCTCGGTGAGCAGGTGCAGCTGACGGCGGTCGTCGACCCCGTCCGCCCCCGCGCCGAGGCCCTGGCCGCCGAGCACGGCGGGCAGGTCCACGCCACGCTCGAGGAGGCCCTGGCCGGCGCCGAGTTCGACGTCGTCGTCGTGTGCACCCCCACGGGCCTGCACGGCGGGGCGGTCGCGCAGGCGCTGGCGGCCGGCAAGCACGTCGTCGTGGAGAAGCCCGCCGAGGTCTCGCTGGAGCGCATCGACGAGCTGATCGAGGCCCGCGACCGGGCGGGCACGCTGGTCGCGGTGGTCTCCCAGCACCGGTTCGACCCCTCCAGCGAGATCGTCCTGGGCGCGGCGGCCCGGGGCGAGCTCGGCCGCCTGACCTCCGGGGTCGCCTCCATCGACTGGTGGCGCAGCCAGGGGTACTACGACTCCGGCGAGTGGCGCGGGACGTGGGCGCTGGACGGCGGCGGGGCGCTGATGAACCAGGGCGTGCACACCGTCGACCTGCTCGTGGCCGTCATGGGCCGCCCCGTGGAGGTGTTCGGGTACACCGGGACCCTGGCCCACGAGCGCATCGAGGTCGAGGACGTGGCCGTGGGCGTCGTGCGGTTCGAGTCGGGCGCGCTCGGCGTGCTGCACGCCTCCACCGCCGTCCACCCCGGGCTGAGCACGCGGCTGCAGGTGCACGGCGACCGCGGCAGCGCCGTCATCGAGGACGACCGCCTGGTGTACTTCCACTCCACCCCCGTCGGCGAACAGCCGCTGGAGGCGTTCATGGGCAGCCGCGGCAGCGGCACGAACCAGGTGGAGCGCTTCGCCGGTCCGGACGGGGCGCTGCCGGCGCCCACCACCAGCGTCCCGGGGCGCATGTCCGACGCCCACCTGCTGCAGTACCGCAACTTCCTGGCCGCCCTGCGCGGTGAGGAGGCCCTGCGCGTCGGCCTGGAGGAGAACCGCCGCGCCGTCGCCGTCATCACGGGCCTGTACGAGTCCGTCCGCACGGGCAGGCCGGTGCCCCTGCGCGAGCCGGCCACCGCCGGTGCCCGCACCCGCTGAGCACCGGCGGCCACCGGCAGCGCGGCCGCCGCACCACCACCCACCACCCGGGAGAACGCCATGACGACGACACCGACGACACCCACCGCACCGACCACGCCCCGGCACCCGGCCACCCGCCGGATCGCCGCGAACCCCATCCCCTACTGGGCGCGGGCCGGCAAGACCCGCGAGGTGTTCGAGCAGGCCTTCGCGGACCTGCAGGACATCGGGTTCACCGCCGTCAAGGCCGACGTGCCCGAGGGCATGAGCGCCGGCGAGTACGCCGACTGGATCGCCGGTTTCGGCCTGAGCCCCTCGCTGAGCCTGTTCAGCAGCCCCCTGGACGAGACGGTGGACACGGGCGAGGTGCTCGAGCAGGCCCGGCGCTTCGCGGCCGTGCAGGCCGAGCTCGGCATGGACCGCGCGATGCTGTCCTCGATGTCGCTGCCCGCGCGCCTGCGGACGCCGGCCGTCGGCGCGGACTTCGACGCCGGGCGCCTGGAGCGCGCGATCGAGAACGCGGGGCGCGTGTGCGAGGTGCTGATCGCCGAGGGCGTCCGGCCGCTGCACCACTCCCACGTCGGCGGGGTCTTCGAGACGGAGGAGGAGGTGACGAGGTTGCTGGACACCCTGGGCGCGGACCTCATCGGCTTCGGGCCGGACACCGGCCACCTGCGCTGGGCGGGGGCGGACCCGGTGGCCCTCATCGAGCGCTACTCCGACCGGATCGGGGGGATCCACCTCAAGGACGTCTACCCCGACCACCTGGACGCCGCGCGCGGCGGCGGTGACTACCGCACCGTCTCCGGCAGCGGGCGCCTGTGGGCCGAACCCGGCAGGGGTGTGCTCGACCTCGCAGCGGTCCTGGCGGCCCTGCCCGCGGACTACGACGGCGACTACATGATCGAGGTGGACCACCCCAGCGTGGAGACGCTCCACGAGTCGCACCGGCTCTCCTACGAGTGGGCGCGATCGACGCTGGAACCGCTGCTGCGCAACGGTTCTGCAGAACCCTCGCACGACGGTGCGCGCTGACCACCCGCACCTCGCGACCGCGGTCGCCGGAGGACCGGCGCGGTGCCGGCCGGAGCGGTCGATCGATCGATCACGTTCCTTCCACCACCCGGGTCACCGTGCTAGCTTCGAGTTCCAGGTGACCGTGCAGAGGTCCACCGATCCCCTCGCGAGGCACCCGACGCCGGGGGCACCGTCACCCCCTTCTCGATCCGGTCGTCCGGAAACCCTCCGAACAGCTGACGCGGCAGGAGCTCAAAGGTGAGAGTCAACTCGGTCGGTGCGCAGTCAGGGGGCACGGCGGCACCCGCCGAGCCCGCAGCGGGGGTCGCGGTGGCACGCCGGCGCGCACCGGCGCCCGGGCGGCAGCGGCCGCGCATGTCGCGCGACAAGCTCCTGCTGGTGGTGCTGGGCCTGCCCGGGGGCGTCGCCCTGCTGCTGTTCCACTACGTCCCGCTGCTGGGCAACGTCATCGCCTTCCAGGACTACCAGCCGTACCTGGGCCTCACCGAGTCCGAGTGGGTGGGCTGGTCGAACTTCTCGTTCCTGTGGGACGGCAACCCCGAGTTCCGCAACGCGCTGTGGAACACGGTGGTCCTCACCGTCATCCAGACGGTGCTGATCTTCCCGGTCCCCCTCGTGCTGGCCCTCGTGCTGAACAGCCTGGCCGGGGAACGGCTCAAGCGGTTGCTGCAGTCGATCCTGTACCTGCCGCACTTCCTGTCCTGGGTCATCGTGGTGGCGCTGTTCCAGCAGATGCTCGGCAACGCCGGCATGCTGAACACGATCCTGGTGCAGAACGACCTGCCGATCGTGCAGATCATCGGGGTGCCGGAGCTGTTCAAGGCCCTCATCACCAGCCAGGCGATCTGGAAGGACGCCGGCTGGGGCACGATCATCTTCCTGGCCGCGATCTCCCGCGTGGACCAGGAGCAGTACGAGGCGGCGGCCGTGGACGGCGCCAATGCGCGGCAGCGGATGCTCCACATCACGCTGCCCGCGCTCAAGGGCCTGATCATCCTGCTGCTCATCCTGCGCCTGGGCAGCAGCCTGTCCGTGGGCTTCGAGCAGATCCTGCTGCAGCAGGGCCCGGTCGGGCTGCAGGCCAGCGAGGTGCTCGACACCTGGGTCTACAACAACGGCATCCTCGGCGGGAACTGGGGAACCTCGGCGGCCGCCGGCCTGATCAAGGGGCTCGTCGGCGTCCTGCTGGTGGTCGGGGCGAACAAGCTGGCGCACGTGTTCGGCGAGAGAGGGGTGTACGAGAAGTGACCACCGTCGAGAACGCGACCATCGGGGACGACACCGTCCAGTCGTTCCGGGCGGACGGCAAGCGGCCGCCGTGGATGGAGAAGCCGAGGGCCCTCACCCAGGTGGCCAAGGCCGTCGCGCTGGGGATCTCGGTCCTGCTCGTCGTCATCCCCTTCTGGTCGGTCATCGCGACCTCGCTGGCCGACCAGCAGACCATCAACGACTCCGGCGGCGGGATGGTGATGTGGCCGCGCGGCGTCAGCCTCGCCGCCTACGAGACCGTGCTGTCCGGGGGCGTGGTCACCCGGGCCGTGCTGATCTCCGTGGGCGTCACCGTCGTCGGCACCCTGCTCTCGCTGGCGGCCACCGCGGGGCTGGCCTACTGGCTCTCGCGCCCCGGCGCCCTGGCGGCCAAGCCGATGCTCATGCTGGTTCTGGGCGCCGTGCTCTTCTCCCCCGGCCTGATCCCGAGCTACCTGGTGGTCAAGGAGTTCCACCTGCTCGACTCGCTGTGGTCGCTGATCCTGCCGGTCCTGGTGAACGCCTTCAACGTCATCGTCATGCGGGCCTTCTTCCAGGAACTGCCCAAGGAGCTGTTCGAGTCGGCCGCGATCGACGGGGTGGGTGCGGCGACCACCCTGTTCCGGATCGTCCTGCCGCTGTCCAAGGCGGTGCTGGCGGTCATCGGGCTGTTCTACGCCGTCGCCTACTGGAACGCCTTCTTCAACGCGCTGCTGTACATCCAGTCCAGCGAGAAGTGGCCGATGGCCCTGGTGCTGCGCACCTACGTGGTCAACCAGACGACGATCGGCGGCGACCAGGGCGCGACCGAGGCGCTTCCGCCGCAACTGCCGCTGCAGATGGCCATCCTGGTGATCGCCATCGTGCCGATCCTGCTGGTCTACCCCTTCCTGCAGCGCCACTTCGCCAAGGGCGTGATGATCGGCGCCGTCAAGGGCTGACGCCCCGCACCACCCCACCACCCGCCCGGAACCAGGGCCGATCGTGAAGTCGGATCGAGGAGGATCCATGTCAGGCAACGCATTCACCCGGCGTCGACTGCTCACCGGGGCCGGAGGCAGCGCCCTCCTGCTCGGGACGGGCGGGCTCGCGGGCTGTTCCGGCGGCGGCGGCTCCGAGGCGGAGGCCGGCGGCGGCACGGCGACCCTGCCCACCTACGTCCCCTACACCGGGCTGCAGCCGGACCTGCCCGGCACCGAGCAGGGCGTCGACCCCGCGTTCCGCAACTTCCCCGCGGACAACCCGGTGTCGGTGCCCGAGGTGCCCGGGCACGGCGAGACGCTGACCGGGATGGCCAACATCTACTTCGCCGTCCCGCCGGGCCCGGGGAGCAACAGCTACTGGACCGGGCTCAACGAGCGCCTCGGCGTGGACCTGCAGTTGCAGATGGTCAGCAACGCCGACTACCTGCAGAAGTTCCCCACCGTCATCGCCGGCGACGACCTGCCGGACATGCTGCAGGTGCCCAACCCGCCCAACGGCAGCACCTTCCCGGTGCCCAACATGCCGCAGCTGCTCAAGGCCAAGTTCACCGACCTCAGCGAGCACCTCTCGGGCGACGCGGTCCAGGAGTACCCCAACCTGGCCAACATCCCCACCCGCACCTGGAAGGCGACCGTCTACAACGACGGCATCTACGGCATCCCCATCGCCCGCGGGGCGATCGGCAACTACCACTTCATCCGCCAGGACCTCTTCGAGGCCGCCGGCGTCTCCCCGGAGCCGAAGAGCTACGAGGAGCTGGTGGAGACCACCAGGGCGCTCACCGACCCCAAGCAGCGGCGCTGGGCGTTCGGCCTGCTCAACCAGCCCCGCCAGATCCTCGGCCGCATGAACGACGAGCCGAACATCTGGGCCGAGGAGGGCGGCAAGCTCACGCACACGTACGAGACGGAGCAGTACGCCCAGACCGTCACGGACCTCATCGCGATGTGGAAGTCGGGCGTGATGCACCCGGACTCCTTCAACCCGGCTCAGCCGTTCAAGCAGCTGTTCAACGCCGGCACCGTCGCCATCAACGCCGCGGACGGCTACCCGGGCTGGATCCAGTACGTGCTCGACAACGCCGGAAACCCGGACTTCAAGCTGGGCCTGATGCCGGTGCACCAGCGCGAGGGCGGCGGGCTCGCGCACTGGAACTACGGCAACGGGTACTTCTCGATCACCCTGCTGAAGAAGCAGGAGGACCCCGAGAGGATCAAGACGGTCCTGCGGGTGCTCAACTGGCTCGCCGCGCCCTTCGGCACCGAGGAGTACCGCTACCGGCTCTACGGCGAGGAGGGCGTCGACCACACCGTCGACGCCCAGGGCAACCCGGTGCTCACCAAGACCGGAACCGCGAACACCGTGCTGCCGATCCGCTACCTGGCCGACAGCCCGTACAACATCTACGTCCCGGGCCGCCCGCAGGACGCCGACACCCAGCACGCGTACCAGTCGCTGGAGATCCCCACCGGGATCGCCAACCCGGTGATCGGGCTGTACTCCAACACCGCGGCGAGCAAGAACGCCACCGCCGACAAGAGCTTCAGCGACGGCATCAACGACATCGTGCAGGAGCGCCGGCCGTTCTCGGAGCTGAAGACGCTGGTCTCCACCTGGCGCAGCGCCGTGGGCGACGCCATGCGCACCGAGTACCAGGACGCGCTGCAGGCCGCGGGGGGCACCGGCGCGTGAACGACCTGCCCCACCCCGCGCAGCTGCTGGAGGCGGCGGTGACCTCCTGGTCGCCGCACCTCCAGCGGGACGGCACCCTGCACGACCCCGTCTTCGGCACCCAGACCCAGTACGGCACCGCCTACCACGCGTGGTGCTGCGCGGTGCTCGCCGGGCTGCCGGGCACCGCCGACCGCGCGCTCCAGCGCGGACGGGCCGTCCGCGCCCTGACCGCGGCGCTGGCCCACACCGCCGACCCCGCCGCCGAGCCGCACGCCTCGAGCTTCGATCGCCGCACCGCCAGCGTGGCCGGCCGGCTGAACCACCGCGACTTCACCTGGCCGCCGCTGCTGAAGACGCACCTGGCGCTGAGCGAGCTCGGCGAGCCGCTGGACCCGGCGCTGCGCGAGCACATCGCCGGGGTCGACGTGGCGGCCTCCTTCCGCTCGCGGCCGCCGTCGAACTGGGCCGCGGTGTGGATGAGCGGGGAGTGGCTGCGCGTGCGCGCCGGACTCTCCCCCACCGGGCCCGAGCAGTTCGACGCCTGGCTGGACGTCTTCTTCGCCGGTGCGGGGACCGGCTTCGACCTCGAGCTGGGGATGTACACCGAGCACGGGTTGCCCAACGCCTACGACCTGTTCACCCGGGCCCACCTGGTCGACCTGCTCGTGCGGGGCTGGGCCGGGCGCAACCGCCCGCGGCTGGAGGCCTTCCTGGTCCGCGGGCTGCGCCGCAGCCTGGCGATGCAGCTCTCCGACGGGTCGGTGGCCTCCGGCCACCGCAGCACCGGGCAGACGTGGGTGCTGGGTGCGCAGGTGGCCCTGTTCACCGCCCACCGGCTGCTGGGGCTCGGCTCGGCGCAGGAGCTGGCGGCCGCCCGGCTGGGCGCCTGGCGCGCGTACGCCTCGCTGGCGCAGTGGCAGCGCCCCGGCGGGGTGTTCTCCCCCGTGCAGAACGTGCTGCCACCGCAGTCGCGCATCGGGTACGAGAGCTACACCGCCGACGGGCACTACTCCCCGCTGGCCGCGTCCTTCCTGGCCGGTGCGCTCACGGCGGGTTTCGGCGACGACGAACCCCCCACGGTCGAGGAGCTGGACGCGCGCCCGGCCGGCGCCGTGGCCGAGGGTGCGCCCACCCACCGCGGCGCCGCCCACCGCGGGCGCACCTCGGTGGCCGTGCACGCGGCGGCGGACGACACCTACGACGCCAGCGGCCCGGTGGACGTCACGTTCGGCTCCGGTCGCCGGCTGCAGTTCGTCAGCGCCGCTCGCCACGTCGACGGCGGCCCGTGGCTGGTGCCCGGTCTGGCCACCCGCACCGGGCCGGGGGCGGTACCCGTCACGGCCCTGTGCGCGCTGCCCCGCCGCCTGCTCGCCCCGCTGCGCACGGGCGAGGGGGCCGAGCTGAGCTTCGAGGCCGAGCTGGGCCGGCCGGACGGCGACGTCACCAGCGCGGCCGGGCGGCGGCACCGGTGGTCGGTGCGGCTGACCGGGGAGGGCGTGGAGGTGGCCGAGGAGCTGACGGGCTGGCAGGGCTGGCGCACGCTGCTGGTGCCGTACGTGCGCGACACCGGCAGCGGACCGAGCACGACGGCCGAACCCCTGGACGACGGCGTGCTGCTCACCCGGGGCGACGAGCGGGTCCGGGTGAGGGTCGCGGGCGCGGTCGAACGCGTCGGCGACCTGCCGCACGGCTACGAGAACCGGCGCGGGCTGTGCGGGCTGGTGCGCATCGACCTGGCCGAGCCGGGCGCTGAGCTGCAGTGGTCGATGACCTCCGCGGACGGCGCTTGAGCCGGGGGTGGGCCCACCCGCCGCGCCGGCCGACCGGGCGCGACCCGCCCGTGGCGGCACCAGCTCCGCGGGCACACTGGTCGACGCCGCGAGCACGAGCTCGGGGCGCGGATCGAGGCACGAGGAGGTCGACGGTGCCCCTCCTGGGACCGGCGCGACGGCGCGAGCAGATCCTCACGCTGGTCTCGACCCGGGGCAGCGCCAAGCTCGCCGACCTGGCCGTGGAGCTGGGCGCCGCCGCCGTCACGATCCGCCGCGACGTCGAAGCCCTCGCCCAGCAGGGGCGGGTCACCCGCCGGTACGGGGTCGTCCTGCCGGCCTCCCGGGCGCGGGAGGCGGCAGCACCGGGGACCGTGGTGGCGATCGCCTCGTCGTTGAGCGGTTACATGCAGGAGATCCTGCGCGGAGCGCAGCAGGCGGTGACGGAAGCGGGCGGGCGCTACGTCCTCGACGTCGCCCCGAACGCACGAGCCGCCCACCGGTCCCTGGAGCGAGCGGCGGCGACCGCCGGGGTCACCGGCCTGCTCTTCGCGCCGAAGTGGCAGTCGATGGACGAGGTGAACGACGACCTCGGTCTCGTCCTCGCCCCGCGGGTGCCGATGGTGCTGCTGGAGCGTTTCGCACCGCGGGGATCGCTGCTGGCCGCGCACGACGCGGTCCGCAGCGACCACGCCAGCGGCGTGCACCAGGCGCTGTCGCACCTGCGCGCGCACGGCCACCAGCGGGTGCTGCTGTTCAGCCGTGACGACTCCCCCACCGCGCGCACGCTGCGAGCGTGCTTCGCGGAGGCGCAGCGGTCCCTGGGCATGCCCGTGCTCTCCGGGCCGCTGCTGAGCTGCGACGGCGCGGACCAGCACCACCGGGCGCACGCGCCGGACCCGATCGAGGCGGTGCGCCGCTGCGGCGCGACCGCCCTGCTCGTGCACTCCGACACCGACGCCCTGGCCCTGCTCCCCCAGTTCGAAGCCGCCGGCGTGTCGGTGCCGCGGGACCTGAGCGTCGTCTCCTGGGACGACGTCGTCGCCGGCCTGGGCGAGGTCCCGCTGACCACCGTCGCCCCGCCCAAGCAGGAGGTCGGTGCCGCGGCCGTGGAACTGCTGCGCTGGCGGTGCGCCAACCCGGCGGCACCGGCGCGGCGGCTGGAGGTGGCGACCCACCTCGTCGAACGGAGCTCGGTGCGCGCGATCGACGACAGGGCGCCGCACTAGCTCCGAGCTCTCGCCGGGGCACGAGGACCGGGGGGCGCTGAGCGGACAGCGCCTCGCACCCGGCGACCAGCCCGTTGGACACCCACGGGTCCACCAGCGGCACCCGCCGGCGCGGATCGCGCACCAGGGCCGTGCCGGTGGCCCACGTGCGGGCCGGGCCGGGGCGGCGGGTGGTGCGCACGGACTGCTCGCGCACCGGGGACGCGGTGACGACCGGGGGTCCCGGCCTGGCGCAGGTGCCGGGTGTGGTGCTGAACTGGCAGCGGGTGCCGGCGGTGCTGCGCTGCGAGGACCCCGACGGCGACGACCACCGACCGCCGCCGGTCACCGCCGGTCGCGGCCGACCGCGCGGGCCGGCACGACGAGCACACGACGAGCACCGGAGAGGACCCCCGTGCCAGCGATCCAGCGCTTCGACCACGTCGGCATCACCGTCGCCGACCTCGAGCGCGTCAGCGCCTTCTTCCTCGCCCTGGGCCTGCGGGTCGAAGCGGGTCCGATGGACGTCCAGGGCGACTTCCTGGACACCGTCATCGGCATTCCCGGCGCACGCACCCGCATCGTCGTGCTCGCCGCACCCCAGGGCGGCACCCTGCTGGAGCTGTCCAGCTTCGTGCGGCCCGATCACCAGGTCGGATCGCCTACCGCGATGGCCACCGAACTGGGCCTGCGCAACGTGGCCTTCGAGGTCGACGACCTCGACGCGCTCGTGCAGCGGCTGGCCGTGGACGGCCACGGCCTGGTCGGCGGCGTGGGGCAGTACCAGCACACCTGGCGGATGGCGTACGTGCGCGGACCGGAGGGGATCATCGTCTCCCTGGCCGAACGCCTCGGCTGACGTGCCCGGGCGGGTGCCCGGGAGGGTTTCTCGACGACGGGGAGTGGACGTGCAGCAGCTGTTGCGGGTGCAGAACTTCGGCGTCTCGGCCGACGGCTACGGAGCCGGGGAGGGCCAGAGCCTGCAGCGGCCCTTCGGCCACGCCGACCCGCGCGAGCTGCTCGGGTGGGCGCTGGCCACGGCGAGCTTCCCCGGCCGCACCGGACCCGGCGGTTCCCGCGGGCTGGACGACCACCTGGTGCGCGCCTTCCACCACGGCATCGGCGCGGAGATCATGGGGCGCAACAAGTTCGGTCCGCAGCGCGGTCCGTGGCGCGACCACGACTGGCTGGGCTGGTGGGGCCGGGAACCGCCCTTCCACACCCCCGTGTTCGTGCTGACGCACCACCTGCGCCCCTCCTTCGCGCTGGCCGGCACCACGTTCCACTTCGTGGACGGCGACCTGGCCGAGGTGCTGGCCCGGGCGCGCGCAGCCGCGGGCGGGCGGGACGTCCGCCTCGGCGGTGGCGCGCGGACCGTCCGGGCGTTCCTGGACGCGGACCTGGTCGACACCCTGCACGTGGCGGTGGCCCCCGTGCAGCTCGGCTCGGGCAGCAGGCTGTGGCGCTCCCCCGAGGAACTCGACGAGCGCTTCCACCACGAGGTGGTCCCCAGCCCCAGCGGGGTGGTCCACCACCTGTTCTGGAGACGCTGAGCGGCTGGAGGACGTCGGCACCGCGCAGGAGCGGGCGAGCAGCGAGGGAGGACCGCCGTGGAGGCGACGGAGGCGTTCGAGGCGCAGCGGGCACGCCTGCTGCGCCTGGCCACCCGGGTGCTGGGCGACCACGCCGAGGCCGAGGACGTCGTGCAGCAGGCGTGGCTGCGCCTGCACGCGGCGGACGGCGGCATCGACAGCGTGCCCGCGTGGCTGACGACGGTGACCACCCGGTTGTGCCTGGACCGCCTCCGGGCGCGCACCCCCGTCCCCGTGAGCGGCACCGGCGCCGACGCGCTCGTGGACGCGCACGTCGACGCGCACGTCGACGCGGGAGCCGCCCCCGACCCGGCGGACGAGGTCGTCCTGGCGGACAGCGTGGGCACGGCCCTGCACGTGGTGCTGGAGCGCCTGTCCCCGCCGGAGCGCGTGGCGTTCGTGCTGCACGACAGCTTCGCCGTCGACTTCGCCACCATCGCCGCCGTCCTGGGCACCACACCGGTCGCCGCGCGCAAGCTCGCCTCCCGGGCCCGCGCCAAGGTCGGGCGGCCGGCACCGCAGGACCGGACCAGCCGGTGGGAGGTCGTCGACGCCTTCATGGCCGCCGCCCGCGGCGGCGACCTCGCGCGCCTCGTGCAGCTGCTCGCCCCCGACGTGCGGGTCAGGGCCGACGACGCCGCCGTGCGGCTGGGCACCCCGCAGCGCATCGACGGTGCGCAGGAGGTGGCCGCCTTCTTCGACGGCAGCGCCCACGCCGCGCTGCCGGTCCTGCTCGAGGACCGCCCGGGCGCGGCGTGGTTCCACCGCGGCCGGGCGCGGGTGCTCTTCGACTTCGAGGTCTCCGACGGCCTCGTGCGGAGCATCACCTTCCGCGCCGAGCCGGCCCTGCTGGCCCGCCTGGTGCGGCGCGACGGCGGTACCGGCCGCACCTGAGGGGGGTGGTGGTCACACCCGCGCCGCGGCGGACGTCACAGGGGTGGAGCTCGAGCGCTGGAGGCGCTGGAGCCGGCACCGGGGAGGATCGACCGTGAAGACCGTCTCGACCGCGAACAGCACCGCGCAGACCACCACGAAGACCATGACGTGCCGCCAGCTCGGGGGCCCGTGCGAGCTGCAGCACCGCGGCAGCAGCGCCGACGAGGTCATCCAGGCGCAGGACCGCCACCTGAAGGAGGCGGAGCGGTCCGGGGACGCCGAGCACCAGCCGGCCCGCGAGGCGATGAAGGGCCGCTGGCGGCGTCCCCGCCAGTCGCTGGGCTGGTACCGCGACGTGCAGCGCGCCTTCGACCAGCTGCCCGCGAGCGCACCGCCCGCGGACCGCGCCGAGCAGCCCCCGGAGCACCCGGGGCACCAGCGGTGACCCCGGCAGCACCGGCACCCCCGTGGTCCGAGCACACCCGCCGGCCACCGCCACGACGAGCACCCGCAGGAGGAGCACGGCGTGGGGCACGGTCACGCCGACGCCCTGGTGGCGGCCACCCCCGCCTGAGCGCGGGCGGCGCGGTGCCGAGCGCGGTGCGCGGTGGCGCAGTACCCTCGGAGCGTGGGAGTCGCTGAGGGCAGTGCGCTGCGGACGATCAGCTACAACCTCCACGAGGGCCGTGCGACGCTGGAGCTGTCGGACCTGGTCTCGGCGCACGACGTGGACGCCCTGTGCCTGCAGGAGTGCGACACGCTGCGCCTGCCCGAGAGCGTCGGTCCGCTGGTGCTGGCCGGGGCGACCCAGCGCAACCGGCTCGGCCTGGCGCTGTACTACCGCCCCGAGCGGCTGCACGTGCACGGCCACGAGCTGCGACCGCTGCGCCGCTCCATGCACGACCGCTTCCTGGCCCCCGCCCACGAGCGGTTGCTGGCCGTGCGCTTCGAGGACCTGCACGACGACGGCGCCCTGCTGACCCTGGCCTCCATCCACACCGCCCCGCTGTCGGCGTCCAACGCGATGCGCCGGCACCAGATCGCCGAGGCCCTCGGCGCCATCCGCGCGGCCGCGCACGGCAGCTCCGCCCTCGTCGTCGGCGACTTCAACTACCCCTGGTTCGCCAGCTCGCTGACCCGCCGGCTGAGCGCGCAGGGGTTCCAGGTCTCCCACAGCGACCGCCCCACGTACGTGCGCAAGCGGTTCCGGGGCCACTTCGACTTCGCGATCTCCGAGGGGATGGACATCCACAGCGTGCGCACCCTGCAGCAGGCGGGCTCGGACCACCTGCCCGTGCTGGTGCAGTCGCGGGTCAAGGCGTTCGTGCCGGGCCAGGTCCTGGAGCGGGACAGCTGGGCGAGCTGACCGCTCGGCCCCGCTGCGCCCGGCACCCCCACCCGGTGCGGCGCCGCGGTTCTGCGGCGCCGCACCGGTGAGCGGCACCACCGCACGATCGGCACACCGGCCGTCGTGAGCATCGAGCAGGTCCTGGCCACCGCGCGCGCCGGCCCGGACGACGTGCGCACCTGGGCGGCCAGGGTTCAGACGGGGAACCGCACGCCCGTGAGGTCCTCGGAGACCGCCCACAGCCGCTGCTGCACCGCGAGGTCGTACGACTGCGGGCTGGAGGTGACGACCCGCGGGTACCCGCGGACCTCGCCGCGCCCGCCGGGACCGTAGTACTGCCCGCCCAGGACGGCTGGGTCGGTCGCCGCCCGCAGCGTGGGCAGGGCGCCCATCGCCGCCGACTGGGTGATGAGGGGGGCCACCCGGTCCGAGACGACCCGCAACGCGGCCGGGGAGTTCCGCACCAGCTCGGTGTTCGACACCCCCGGGTGCGCGGCCACCGCGACGGTGCTCGCCCGGTGCGCCGCGAGCCGGCGCTGCAGCTCGTAGGTGAACATCAGGTTCGCCAGCTTGGACTGCCCGTACGCCCCGGCCCGGGAGTACGAGCGTTCCCAGTGCAGGTCCTCGAAGTGGACGGCGGCGCGGATGCGGTGACCGACGCTGCTGACCGTCACCACCCGGGAGCCGGGAACGGGCAGCAGGAGGTCGAGCAGCAGGCCCGTGAGGGCGAAGTGGCCGAGGTGGTTGGTGCCGAACTGCAGCTCGAAACCGTCCCGGGTGGTCTGCTTCGGGGTGTACATCACCCCGGCGTTGTTGACGAGCAGGTCGATGCGCGGGTGCGCGGCGCGCAGGGCGGCCGCGGCGTCGCGGACCGATCCCAGCGAGGTGAGGTCCAGCCGCTGCACGGCCACGTCCCCGCCGACGTCGTCGGCCACGCGCTGCGCCGCCCGTGCGCCCTTGTCGACGTCGCGCACGGCCAGCACCACCGTGGCGCCGCGCGCGGCGAGGGCCCTGGCGGTCTCGAACCCCAACCCGGTGTTGGCGCCGGTCACGACCGCCACCCGGCCGTGCTGGTCCGGGACCTGCTCCGCCGTCCAGTTCATGCTCACGTCTCCTCCTCGGTCGCGCGACCACCGGGAGAGACCGGTGGTCTGTTGTGTCGGCAACGCTAAGAGACCGCCGGTCCGGAGTCAAGAGACCAGCGGTCTGCAAAGTGTTAGGATCACCGCGTGACCTTCCAGCGCGCCCGCAGCCAGGAGCAGCGCGAGATCCGGCGGCAGGCGATCCTCGACACCGCCGCCGCCATGCTCGAGCAGGTGCCGGTGGCCGAGCTCACCCTCAACGAGCTCAGCCGCCGCGTCGGCCTGGCCAAGTCCAACGTGCTGCGCTACTTCGACTCCCGCGAGGACGTGCTGCTGGAGCTGATGGACCGCGTCCTGGCGCAGTGGCTCGCGCGGCTGACCGAGGACCTCGAGGCCGGGGTCGACGCGGCCCTGCCCGTGGTGCCGCGCGCCGAGCAGCTGTCCGCGGTGCTCGCCCGGTCCCTGGCGGGTCAGCCGGTGCTGTGCGACCTGCTGGGGGCGCAGGGCGCCGTCCTGGAGCGCAACGTCACCGTCGAGGTGCTCACGCGCCACAAGCGCACGGCCCTGACCCGGTTGAGCACCGCGGCCGACCTGCTGCGCCGCCACCTGCCCGAGCTCGGCGGTGCGGCCGAGGCGTTCTGCTTCCAGGCGCTGGTCCTGGCCGGCGCGCTGGCGCCCTACAGCTCCCCGCCGCCCGGCGTGCGCGCCGCCTACGCGGCCGACCCGGAACTCGCCGTGCTGCACCTGGAGCTGCAGGACTCCCTGCAGCTGGCGATGCGGACCGTGCTCCTGGGAGCCGTGCCCCGCGGCTGACCCCGGGCGCGCCGGAGGGCGCCCCGGTCCTCCTCCTCGAGGAGGATAGAGCTCGCGGCGGTCGCCGCCGTCGGTGCC
>NZ_JBJLSG010000068.1:0-25837 GCF_050871925.1 Kineococcus gurbantunggutensis | reverse complement strand
GCCGAGCGGCGCCCCCCCCGGCGCCCCCCCCGCGCCGGCCGGGCTCACGCCGTGACGGTCTCGAGGGTGACCTCGACGTTGCCGCGGGTGGCGTTGGAGTACGGGCAGACCCGGTGGGCGGCCTCGACGAGCTCCTCGGCCGCGGCCTGCTCCAGCCCGCCGAGCTCGACGTGCAGCGTCACCTCCAGGGCGAAGCCGCCGGCGCCGTTCGGGCCGATGCCGACCTCGGCGGTGACCGCGGAGTCGGTGAAGGAGGTCCTGCGCTCGCGGGCCACGGCCTTGAGGGCGCTGTGGAAGCAGGCGGCGTAGCCGGCGGCGAAGAGCTGCTCGGGGTTGGTGGCGCCGCCGGGGCCGCCCATCTCGCGCGGCACGGCGAGGTCGACGTCGATCAGGCCGTCGTCGGTGCGGGCGTGGCCGTTGCGGCCCTCGCCGGTGGCGGTGGCGACGGCGGTGTAGACGGCGGGCACGGGGCCTCCAGGCGAGCGGGGAGAACGTTCGTTCTGCCTCAGGGAACACCAGCCCCCCGCCCGGGGTCAAGCGGGTGCGGGCGCGGCTACCGTGGGCGGGTGAGCACAGCGCCGACCGGTGCGGGCCCCGCCCCCGCACCCGATCCCGCGCGCCCCTCCGAGGCGCGCGAGCGGCTGCTGCGCACCGCGACCGAGCTGTTCTACGCCGAGGGCGTGCGCGCCGTCGGCGTCGACCGCGTCGTCGCCGAGGCCTCGGTCACCCGCGCCACCTTCTACCGGCACTTCCCCGGCAAGGAGGACCTCGTCGTGGCCTACCTGCGCTCGGTCGACGCCGGCGCGCGCCGGGTCGCCGGCGCGCTGCCCGAGGGCGCCGAGGGCGCCGCCGGCTGGCTGCGCCACCTCACGGAGCTGGTCTCGCAGGAGCTGTGCCGCAGCGGTTTCCGCGGCTGCCCCTTCATCAACGCCGCCGCCGAGCACCCCGACCCGCGCAGCCCCGTGCGGCGCGCGGTCGGCGAGCACCGGCGGTGGCTGGTGGAGGCCGTCACCGCGGCCTTCCGCCGCACCGGGCACCCGGACCCGCCCGCCGCGGCGCAGCGCTGGGTCGTGCTGCGCGACGGGGCGATGGTCGCCGGCTACCTCGCCGACCCCGCCGCCGCGCAGGAGGCGCTGCGCGCCGGCGCGGAGGACCTGCTCGCCACCCGCTGAACCCCCGGCGGACCCCGGCGGACCCCCGGTCCCCTCAGCCCTCCCGGGCCGCCGGCGGCGCGCCGGGCCGGTAGCGCACGGCGGGCCGGCCGGTGCCCTCGTCCGGCACCACCTCGGCGCGCACCCCGTACACCCGCGCGATCAGCTCCGGCGTGAGCACCTGCTCGGGGGTGCCCGCGGCCACGGCCCGACCGGCGCGCAGCACCACCAGCTCGTCGCAGAACATCGCGGCCAGGTTCAGGTCGTGCAGCGCCACCACGCACGTCAGCGGCAGCCGCGCCACCAGGCCCAGCAGCTCCAGCTGGTGGCGCACGTCGAGGTGGTTGGTGGGCTCGTCCAGCAGCAGCACCCGCGGCTCCTGCGCCAGGGCGCGCGCGATGTGGGTGCGCTGCTGCTCGCCGCCGGAGAGGCGGTGCCAGGCCCGCTCCGCGTGCTCGGTCAGGCCGGTGGCCTCCAGCGCCCGGCCCACCGCGGCCGCGTCCGCGGCGCGGTCGCCGCCGAACGCCCCGCGGTGCGGCACCCGGCCGAGGTCGACCACGTCGCGCACGCGCAGGTCCACGTCGGTGCCGCCGTGCTGGCTGACCACCGCGGTGGTGCGCGCCACCCGCCGGCGCGGCAGGGCGGACAGCTCCGCGCCGTCGAGGAGCACCGCGCCGCCGGTGGGGCGCGCGACGCCGCTGAGCAGGCGCAGCAGCGAGGACTTGCCCGAGCCGTTCGGCCCCAGCAGCCCCACCGTCGCGCCCGGCCGCGGGCGCAGCGTCACGCCGTCCACGACGAGCGCGCCGCCGCGCTCCCAGGAGACCCGCTCGGCCGCCAGCGTCACGAGGTGCCCCTGCGCCGCAGCAGGATCGCGACGAAGGCCGGCACGCCGACCAGCGCGGTGCCCACCCCCACCGGCAGCGGCGTGGGCGCGAACGCCACGCGGGAGGCGGCGTCCACCCACACCATGAACACCGCGCCGACCAGCGCGGTCGCCGGCACCAGGCGCGCGTGCAGCGGCCCGACGAGGAAGCGCGCCGCGTGCGGCAGCACCAGGCCGACGAAGCCCACCGCCCCGCACACGCTCACCAGGCCCGCGGTGAGCACCGCGGTGACCACGAGCAGGAGCAGGCGGGCGCGGGCGACGTGGATGCCCAGGGAGGCCGCGACGTCGTCGCCGAAGGCGAAGGCGTCCAGCGTGCGCGCCCGCGCCAGGCACGCGCCCAGGCCCAGCGCGACGACCGCCGCGCACACCGCCACGTCGTCCCAGCGCACCCCCTCCAGGGAGCCCAGCAGCCAGAACAGCACCCCCCGGGTCTCGTCGGAGTCGGCGAAGGCGAACACCACGAAGGAGGTCAGGGCGGAGAACAGCTGCGTGCTGGCCACGCCCGCCAGCACCACCCGGTCGCCGCCGCCGGCCAGCCGCGCCAGCAGCAGCACCAGGCCGAAGGAGAGCAGCGCCCCGGCGAACGCCCCGCCGGAGAGCCCCACCGAGGCCCCGCCCAGGCCCAGCACGCCGACGACGACGGCGCCGGTGGAGGCGCCGGAGGAGATGCCCAGCACGAACGGGTCGGCCAGCGGGTTGCGCAGCAGCGACTGCAGGATCGCCCCGCACACCCCCAGCCCGGCCCCGCAGCAGGCGGCCACCAGCGCGCGCGGCAGCCGCTCCTGCCACACGATCGCGTCCTCCGAGAGCCGCACGGGGATCCCCGCCCCGGTCAGGTGGTTCAGCAGCACGTCGCGCACGTTGACCAGCGACACGTCCGCCGGGCCCAGCGTGGTGGCCACCAGCACGGACAGCACCAGCGCCGCGGCCGCGGCCGGGGCCACCAGCGGCGCCGCCGCCCGGCGCCGCCGCGCGCCCGCCGCGGGCCGGGCCGGCGCGGCGACGCCGCTGCTCACGAGCCGGCCCCGGCGTCCCGCAACCCGGCGGCGACCTTCTCCAGGCCGTCGACCGCGCGGATCGAGGGGTTCATCTCCGCCCCGTGCAGGGCGACGTAGCGCTGCTCGCGCACCGCGTCGAGGGTGCTGGTCACCGGGTCGGACTCCAGGAAGGCGACCTTGTCGGCGAGCAGGTCGCCGGGGAAGCGGGCGCGCGCCAGGTCGCCCAGGACGAGGACCTGCGGGTCGCGCTCCACCACCGTCTCCCAGGTGACGGCCGGCCAGTCGTCGTCGAGGTCGGCGAACGCGTTGGTCGCGCCGACCTCCGAGGCCAGCAGCGCCGCCGAGCCCAGCCCGCCGGCCACGTAGGGGGTCTTGGTGTCGGCGAACCAGAAGGCCACGGTGGTGCCCGCCGCGTCCACGCCCTCCAGGGCCGCCTCGCGGCGCCGCTGCAGGTCGGCGACGAGCCGCTCGCCGCGCTCGGCGACGTCGAAGACCTCCGCCAGCTCGCGGACCTCCCGGTAGAGGGAGTCCATCGTCAGCAGCCGGGTGCGGGTGCCGCCGCCGTTGATGCTGCGCCCGTCCTCGCAGTCCGTGGGGGACAGGTACGACTCCACGCCCGTCTCGGCGAACCGGGCGCGCTCGGCCACCCCGCCGGTGGTGAAGTGCCGGCCGAAGGAGGCCGTGACGAAGTCCGGGTCGGCGCCCAGGACGACCTCGTACGTGGGGGCGTTGTCCGCCAGGCGCGGCACGGAGGCGTTCGCCGCGGCCAGCTGCGGCAGGACCGGGTCCGTCCACGAGGCGGTGCCCACCAGCACGTCCTGCAGGCCCAGCGAGAGCAGGATCTCCGTGGAGCCCTGGTCCAGGGAGACCACGCGGGTCGGCGGGGCCTGCACCACGACCTGCTCGCCGCAGTTGTCCAGGGTCAGCGGGTACCGGGTGCGCCCGTCGCCCCCGGCCGCGGCGGTGGCGGTGGCGGCCGGCACGGGCTCGGAGGCCCCGCACCCCGCGACGGCGAGGAGGACGGCGATCGCCGCGGCGCTGCGCGCGCCGCGGACGGGGGAGGTGCTCACTGGCGGGTACTGCCTCTCTGCTGCCCGGCGGTCGGTGCCCGCGGGCGGGCCCCGCGACGGGGCACCCCCCGGCGAGGTGGGGAAAGGCTACCCTTACCCACGCCGTGCGCGGTGCGCCCTCAGCGCGCCAGGGCCACCGTGCCCACCACCGCGCCGGCCAACCCGGCCCCCGCCGCCGCCCAGCGCAGCGCCTGGCGGGGACGGCCGTCGGTGAGGGCGTCGGCGGCCGCGAACCCCGCCGAGACGAGCACCACCGCGACGGTGACGTGCAGCAGGAACGCCGCCGCCACCCCCGCCACCGCCCCCGCGCGCCACCGGCGCCCCCACAGCGGCGCCGGCAGCAGCGGCACCACCAGCGCCGCCAGGGCCCCGGTGCCCAGCTCCACCCACCACGCCCGCGCGCCCATCCACGGCAGCACGTCCGCCACGTCGAACAGGTCCACCGTCGACAGCGTGCCCAGCACCAGGACGACGGCCGCGGTGGCGCAGGCCGCCAGCCACCCGCGCCAGGTGCGCCGCAACGGCCCGGCCAGCGCCGACCACACCGACACCCCCGCCCACATCACCCCCCGGCGCAGCCTGCTGACCCCCAGGTCGCGCAGGGCGCTGCGGAACACCCGGTCGGCGGCCACCCGGTCCACCGGCGCCGCGGCCAGGTAGGACGGCGGGCCGTCCGCGCCGGCGGTCAGCCCGTCGTGCAGCAGCGCGGCGGGCAGGTGCCGGCCCGTGGTGGGCACCAGCCAGCTCAGCGCCGCCGGCACCGAGGTCAGGTCGCTGGCGAACGCCGCCGGGTCCGCCGGCACCACCAGCGGCCCGCGGCGCGCGTCCCAGTAGCCGATCGGCCGCGGCACCCGGAACCGCTCGCGGTCCCCGTCGCCGCCGGCGAGGAAGCGGTGCAGCTCCACCTCCCCCGCCCACGGCCGCTGCGGCTCCGCGGGGTCGAAGAACCCGCTGCGGCCCAGGTGCGCCGGGCGGGAACCGGGCAGGCGGGGCGGCGGGGCGGCGTGCGGCACGGCCCGCAGGCTGCCACGCCGCCCGGTGCCACCCCGCCGGGGGGCGCCCGCCGGGCACCGGCGGGTGGGCGCGCCGGGCGCCGCGGGCTCAGCCCCCGGCGCCCAGCCGCGCCCGCAGCTCCTCCAGCGCGGGGAACACCGCCTCGGACCACGTGGGGAACGCGCGCACGTGGTGCGCCAGCAGGTCCACGTCCAGGCCCGCGCGCACCGCCAGCGACAGCTCCGCCCCCCAGGAGTCCGCGTCCGGGCCCACGCACGCGGCGCCGACGAGCACGCCGGTGGCGGCGTCGGCGAACAGCTCCACCGCCCCCGTCACCGGCGCGCGGCGCGAGAGCCGCACCAGCGCGGCGCGCTCCACCTCCCCGACGCCGAAGCGCGCGCTGAGCGCCCCCGCGCCGGAGACGTCGCCGGTGCAGAACACGGTCGGGTCGGTGTAGACGGCGCGCGGCACCGCGCGCAGGTCCGCGTCGCGGCCGCGGCCGAGCACCTCGCCGACGACCGTGCGCGCCTGGTGGTTCGCGGCGTGCGTGTAGTCCGACAGGGCGGTGACGTCGCCGACGGCGAACAGGCCCGGCACCACCGCCCCGGCGCCGTCCACCACGCGGCAGCGCGCGTCCACCCGCACCTGCCCGCGCTCGCCCAGCCAGGACGGGTCCAGCCCCAGCCCCTCCGTGGCGGGGGAGCGGCCGGTGGCCAGCAGCAGCCGGTCGAAGGGCAGCAGCGAGCCGTCGGACAGCTCCAGGTGCCCCGCGCGCACCGCGCGGGCACCGGCCCCGGTGCGCACGTCCACCCCGTCCGCGCGCAGCGCACCCGCCAGCACCTCCCCGACCCAGGCCGGCTCCCTGGACAGCAGCGTCGCCCCGCGCTGCACCAGCACCACCCGCGAGCCCAGCCCCGCGAAGGCCTGCGCCAGCTCGCACGCCACCGGCCCGCCGCCCAGGACGACCAGGCGCCCGGGCAGGTCCGCGGCGGCCAGCGCGTCCTCGGAGGTCCACACCGCGGCCGCGGCCAGCCCCGGCAGGTCCGGGCGCACCGGGCGGCTGCCGGTGGCCAGCACCACCACCGGCGCGCGCACCTCCCGCTCCCCGCCGCCCGCCTCGCCGCCCGCCCCGTCGTCCGCGCCGTCCCCGTCGTCCGCGCCGTCCCCGTCGTCCCCGTCGTCCGCGCCGTCCCCGTCGTCCCTGTGGTCCGCGCCGGCGGTCCGCACCAGCACCCGGCCCGGGCCGGCCAGCCGCCCGCGCCCGCGCACCACCCGCACGCCCTGCCCGCTCAGCTCCGCCGCGGCGGCGCTGTCGTCGCGGTGGGAGGCGGCCTCGTCGCGCACCGCGCGCGCGGCCACCCACGACAGCCCCGCCCGCGCCGAGAGCAGCAGCGACTTCGCCGGCACGCACGCCACGTACGGGCAGAAGCCGCCCACCCGGCCGTCCTCGACGAGCACCACCCGCCGCCCGGCCCCGGCCAGCCGCTGGGCGGCCATCTTCCCGCCCGACCCCGAACCGACGACCACGACGTCGGCGTCCACCCGCTGCGCGTCCCCCACCACGCGATCCTCACCGATCCTCCGACGGACCCGCGACGGAGGGGTGATCCCCAGCGGGCGCACGGGTGGTGCACTGGCGCCGTGGACATCGGTGCGGGGGCGGGCGAGCCGCCGGGGATCGAGTGCAGCGGGCTGCGCAAGGCGTTCGGGGAGGTGCGGGCGCTGGACGACCTGACGGTCTCCTTCACCGCGCCCGCCACCGGGCTGCTCGGCGCCAACGGCGCGGGCAAGTCGACGTTCTTCCGCACGGCGCTGGGCCTGACGCGCCCGGACGCCGGGTCGCTGCGGGTGCTGGGCCTGGACGCGGTGCGCCAGCGCGCCGAGGTGCGCCGCCGGGTGGGGTTCATGCCCGAGCACCCCTGCCTGCCGCTGGACATGTCCGCGCAGGAGGTGTGCGTGCACCTGGCGCGCCTGCGGGGCCTGGGCCGGCGCGACGCGGTGCGCCGCACCAGCGAGGTGCTGTTCGCCGTGGGGCTGGAGGAGGAGCGGCGCCGACCGGTGGCGACGTACTCGCTGGGCATGCAGCAGCGCGCCAAGCTCGCCCAGGCCCTCGTGCACGGCCCGGAGCTGGTGCTGCTGGACGAGCCGACCTCGGGGCTGGACCCGTCGGGGCGCGAGGAGATGCTGCGCCTGGTGCGGCGCCTCTCGCGCGACCTGGGGGTGCGGGTGGTGGCCAGCTCCCACGTCCTGGACGACGTGGAGCGCACCTGCGACGAGGTGGTGGTGCTGCGCGCCGGGGCGCTGGCGGCGCAGCGGCCCGTGGCGGTGGGGCACGACCCCGGCGGCGCGGTGCAGGTGCGCGTCAGCGGCGACGTCGCGGCGTTCGCGGCGGCGCTGGCGCCGCGGCTGGAGCCGCTGGGCGTGCGGGTGGGGCCCACCGCCGCCGGCGACGTGGGGCTCAGCGCGGGCACCGACGCCGCGCTGGACGTGGTGCGGGACCTGGCCGCCGAGCAGGGCCGCGCGCTGGTGCGCCTGGTCGCGGTCGGGCGGGGCCTGGAGGACGTGGTGCTGGACGCGATGGGGGGTGGCCGGTGAGCGGGGCGGTGGACGGCGCGGCGCGAGCCGCGGGGACGGGCGGCGCGGCGGCGGGTGCGCCGCGGGCGGTGCTGCACGTCGGGCGCTACGTGCGCTACGCGGGGGCGCTGCGCCCGCGGCGCAGCGCGGTGGCGGCGCTGGTGGCCGCCGACGTGCGCCGCCCGCTGGGCCTGGGCCGCAGCGCCGGCGCGAAGCTGTGGCCGTTCCTGCTGCTGGCGGTGGCGTACCTGCCGGCGCTGGCGGTGGTCGCGGTGCCGCTGCTGGTGCCGCAGGTGACCGTGCAGCCCACCGACCTCATCGGCTACCCGCAGCTGCTGACGACGAACGCCGTGGTCGTGCTGGCCTTCGTCGCCACGGCCGTGCCGACGGTGCCCACGCGCGACCGGCGCGACCGCGTCCTGTCGCTGTACTTCGCCACGGCCCTCTCGCGCGCGGAGTACGTGCTCGGCACGGCGCTGGCGGCGGTGGCGCTGCTGGCGCTCATCGTGCTCGGCCCGGCGCTGGTGCTGTTCGTCGGCTCCATCGCCACCGCCGACGACCCCGGCCGCTGGCTCGCCGACAACGTCGGCGACCTGCCGCGCGTCGTGCTGGCCTCGGCGGTGGTGGTGCTGCCGCACGCGGCGCTGGGCCTGGCGGTGTCCTCGCTGACCCCGCGGCGGGTCTTCGCCGTGGGCGCCTACCTGGCGCTGGTGCTGGTGGGCCCGGTGCTCACCCGCCTGGTGGCGGTGGTGGTCGGCGCCGACTGGCCGCTGGCCCTCGACCCGGCCGGCGGCCCGGTGCTGCTGGCCACCGCGGTGGTGACCGGCACCGAGCAGGTCGCCGGCGCCCTGGCCTGGTGGGCGTGGGCGGGCACGGTCGCCCTCGGGGCCGCCGTGCTGGGCGTGCGCTACGGGCGCGGGGGCGACGCGTGAGCGCCGGCGGGGCGGTCGTCGAGCTGGACGGCGTCAGCCGCTGGTTCGGCGACACGGTGGCGCTCTCGGACGTCTCCTTCGCGCTGGGGCCGGGCGTCACCGGCCTGCTGGGCCACAACGGCGCCGGCAAGTCCACGGTGCTCTCGCTGCTGGCCGGCACGGTGCGGCCCAGCCAGGGCCGGGTGCGCGTGCTGGGCGGCGACCCGCACGACGACCCCGGCGTGCACCGCGGCCTGGGCGTCGTGCCCGATGGGGAGGGCACCTGGGCGCACGCCAGCGCCCACGCCCAGGTGGCGTTCCTGGCCCGCCAGCGCGGGGTGCCCGACCCCGGCGGGGCGGCCGCGGCGGTGCTGGAGCGGGTGGGGCTGGGCGGGGCCGCGCACCGGCGCGTGGGCGGCTTCTCCAAGGGGATGCGCCAGCGGGTGCGCCTGGCGCAGGCCCTGGTGCACGACCCGCGGGTGCTGCTGCTGGACGAGCCGTTCAACGGCCTGGACCCCGCGCAGCGGCGCGCCGACGTGGACCTGGTGGCCGCCCTGGGTGCCGAGGGGCGCACCGTGCTGGTCTCCTCGCACGTGCTCGGCGAGGTGGAGCGGATGGCGTCGCGGGTGCTCGTCGTCGTCAACGGCCGCCTGGTCGCCGAGGGCGAGCCGGCCGCGATCCGCGACCTGCTCGTGGACCGCCCCCGCAGCGTCCACCTCGACGGGCCGGGCGTGCTGGAGCTGGCCGGGCTGCTGCTGGCCGAGGGCGTCGTGGACTCCGTCCAGCGCGACCCGGCCGGGCGCGGCGGGGTGCTGGTGCAGGCCCCGCGCGCCACCGCGCTGGCGGAGGCGGTGCCGCAGCTGGCGCGCCGCGCCGGCGCCACGCTGCGCCGGGTGGAGCCGGTGGGCGAGGACCTGGAGAGCACGTTCGCGCACCTGGTGCGCCGGGCGAGGGGAGCGGGACGTTGAGCGCACCGTCGACGCGGTCGCGCGGGCCGGCGCGGGACGCCCCGCGCGGGCGGTCCCGCGCGGGGTTCGGCACCACCCTGTTCGGCTTCTCCCTGGGCGCGGTGCTGCTGCGCGGGCGCACCGCGGGGCTGGCGGCGCTGCCGCTGGTGGTGGCCGCCGTCGCGGCCGTGGTGCTGGCGGTGACGAGCGTGCCGGCCCGCTACGGGCTGCAGACCACCCTCGCCGGCGACCTGCTCGTCGGCCTCGTGGTGCCGATCGTGGCCCTGGTGCTGGGCACCGGCGCGTTCGGCGACGAGCGCGAGGGCGGCACGCTGCCGCTGCTGCGCTCGCTCTCGCGCCCGCGCTGGCACGTCGTGGTGGCGCGCGCCGCGGCCGCGTGGGTGTCCACGGTCGTGGTCTGCCTGCCGGCGGTGGCGGCGGCCGCGGTGCTGGGCGTGTCGGTGAACCTGCCCGCCGGGGACGTCGTCGCCGGCGTCGTGCTGGCCACGGTGCTCAGCTCCGCCGCCTACTGCGGGCTGTTCGTGCTGCTCTCGCTGCTGGCGCGGCGCGGGCTGCTGGCGGGCCTGGCGTACGTGGTGCTGTGGGAGACGTTCCTGGCGGGGCTGGCGCCGGCGCTGCGGGGGCTGTCGATCGGCTCCTACGGCCGCCGCGTCGTCACCCCGGCCACCCCCGGCGACGTGCCGCTGGGCACGGTCGCCGCCTCGGGCACCACCACCTCGGCGCTGGTGCTGGTGGCGGTGGCGGTGGTGGCGGTGGCGCTGGCCTCCTGGCGGCTGCAGCGCATGGACGTCACCTCCGGCGCCGGCTGACCGGCCCCGCCCGGCCACCCCGCCCGGCCCACCCCGCCCGGCCCACCCCGCCCGGCCCGCGCCGCTCAGCCCGGCGCGCCCGCCCCGCCGTCGGCGAGCGCGCCGGCGCAGGTGGCGAGGTCCCCGCGCAGCCGGTGGCGGGCCGCCGGCCCCAGGGCGGTGAGCATGCGCTGCTCCACCCCGCGCACGGCGGCGCTCGCCGCCCCCAGCGCCGCGCGCCCGGCGGGGGTGAGCTCGGTGGGCAGGGCCCGCCCGTGCGGGGCGCTGGCGGGGCGGGTGACCAGCCCGCGCTCCTGCAGGCCGCGCAGCACGCCGTTCATGGCCTGGCGGGTGACGAAGGCGCCGCGCGCGAGGTCGGCGCTGGACAGGCCCGGCCGCTGCCCGAGCAGCTCCAGGCAGGAGTACTGCGGCACCGTCAGCTCCAGCGGGCGCAGCGCGGCGTCCATCGCGCCGCGCAGCGCCGCGGCGGCCTGCTTGAGCGCGTACCCCACCGACTCCTCCAGGGGGCCGACCCCCGCGCCTCCACTCATGTCAGGAGCTTGACACACGACGTGCGCCCCGTGCACCCTCGGGTGTCAAGACCCTGACACACGAGGAGGACGACGTGAGCGTCACCGGACCCGACTTCATCGCCCTGCAGGTGCGCGACCTGGCGCGCGCCGCCGCCTTCTACGAGGGGCACCTCGGCCTGCGCCGGGCCCCGGCGAGCCCGCCCGGCGCCGTCGTGTTCGACACCGCCCCCGTCCCCCTGGCCGTGCGCGAGCCGCTGCCCGGCGTCGACCTGGACGCCGCGGTGCCGCGCCCGGGCACCGGCGTCGCGCTGTGGCTGCACGCCGAGGGGGTGCAGGACCTGCACGACCGGCTCGCCGCCGCGGGCGTGCCGGTGCTGAGCGCGCCGGCCGACGGGCCCTTCGGGCGCACCTTCACCGTGGCCGACCCCGACGGGTACGCGCTGACGCTGCACGACCGGGCCTGAGTCGAGCGGGGCCCGGGCCCCGGCGGCGGGGTCTTCCCCCGCGGCGAAGGCGGTCGCTACGCTGGCTCTGGATGGGACAGCGTCCCGTTAATCGGGATGAGCGGCGCCGAGAGGACCACGAGGACCCGTGCGGATCGTCATCACCGACTGCGACCACGACTCCGTGGACGTCGAGCGCGCCGTGGCGCGGGACGCCGGCGCCGACCTCGTGCTGGCGCGCTGCCGCACCGAGGACGACGTCGTGGCGGCCGGGGCGGACGCCGACGCGCTCGTCGTGCAGTACGCCCCGGTCACCGCGCGGGTCCTCGACGCCCTGCCGCGGGTGCGCGTCCTGAGCCGCTACGGCGTCGGCGTCGACACCCTCGACGTGCCGGCCGCCACCGCCCGCGGCGTCGCCGTCTGCAACGTGCCCGACTACGGCACCGAGGACGTCAGCGACCACGCGATCGCCCTGGCGCTCACCCTGGCGCGCGGCACCGCCCGCCTGGACCGGGCCGTGCGCGCCGGCACGCACTCCCTGGAGCACGTCAAACCCCTGCACCGGGTGGCGACCCGCACGTTCGGCGTGCTGGGGCTGGGGCGCATCGGGGCGGCCACCGCCCGCAAGGCCGCCGGCCTGGGGTACGCCGTCGTCGGCGCCGACCCGCGCGCCGAGCCGGGCACCACCACCGCGCAGGGCGTGCGGGTCCTCGGCACCGAGGAGGTCGTGGCCTCCTCGGACGTGCTGTCCCTGCACCTGCCGCTCACCGCCGGCACCCACCACCTGATCGGCGAGGACCTGCTCGCCCGGGCCAGACCCGGTGCGGTGCTGGTGAACACCTCCCGCGGCGGCGTGGTGGACACCGCCGCGCTGGTGCGCGCCCTGCGCTCCGGGCGCCTGGCCGGCGCGGGGCTGGACGTGTTCGAGACCGAGCCGCTGCCGCGCGACAGCGAACTGCTGCAGCTCGAGCAGGTCGTGCTCACCCCGCACGCGGCCTGGTACAGCGAGGAGTCCTACGCGGAGCTGAAGCGGCGCACCGTGCGCAACGCCGTGGACGTGCTCGCCGGCGACCCGCCCCCCGACGTGCTCAACCCCGAGGCGCTCGACCCCGGGGCGCCCGGCCCCGGGGCGCCCGGCGCGCGGGTGCGGCGGTGAGCGCGGTGGACCACGGCCGCGGGATCGAGCCCGGCGCGGACGGCGTGGACGGCGCGGGTCCGCCGGCGCCGGGCCCGGCCCGCCCGCCGCTGTCGGCGCCGCTGCGCGAGGTGCCCGTGGTGGCGGTGCTGCGCGCCCGCCACGCCCGCGAGTACGCCCCCGTCGTGCAGGCCCTGCTCGACGGCGGCGTGCGCTCGGTGGAGCTCACCCTCAGCACCGCCGGGGTGTTCGAGGAGATCGCCGGGCTGCGCGAGCGGTTCGCCGGCGGCGCGGAGGTCGGCGTGGGCACCGTCACCACCCGCGAGGAGGCCGAGCGCGCCCTGGACGCCGGGGCGGACTACCTCGTGACCCCCACGACCGTGCCCGCCGTCGTCGCGGCCGCCGTCGAGCGCGGCGTGCCGGTGTTCCCCGGCGGCCTGACGCCCACCGAGCTGCACGCGGGCTGGCGGGCCGGCGCCACCGCCGTGAAGCTGTTCCCCGCCTCCGCGGTCGGGCCCGGGTACCTCTCCCAGCTGCGCGGGCCCTTCCCCGACCTGCTCGTCGTGCCCTCCGGCGGGATCGGCGTGGACGACGCCGCCGCGTGGATCGCCGCCGGCGCGGTCGCCGTCAGCCTGGGCGGGCCGCTGCTGGGCGACGCGTTCTCCGGCGGCGACCCCGCCGCCCTGACCGCCCGCGCGCGCCGCCTGTGCGCCTCCGTCGCCGAGGCCGTCGCCGCGCGGGGCGCGGCGTGAGCGGGCGGGTGCTCACCCTGGGCGAGACGATGGCGCTGGCGCGCTCGGAGGCGCCCGGCCCGCTGGCCCACGCCCGCTCCCTGGCCCTGGGCACCGGCGGCGCCGAGAGCAACGTCGCCGTCGCCCTGGCGCGCCTGGGCACCCCGGTGACGTGGGTGGGGCGCGTCGGCGCCGACAGCCTGGGCGAGCTGGTGCTGCGCGAGCTGCGCGCCGAGGGCGTCGACGTCGCCGCCGTCGTCGACCCCGGCGCGCCCACCGGGCTGATGGTCAAGGAGCGCCGCACCGGCGAGCGCTCGCGCGTCTGGTACTACCGCGCCGGCAGCGCCGGCTCGCGCCTGCACCGCGACGACGTGCCCCGCGGGGCGCTGGCCGGCGCGGCGCTGCTGCACGTCACCGGCATCACCCCGGCGCTGTCGGCGTCCGCGGCCGACGCCGTCGAGCACGCCGTGGACGCCGCCCGCGCCGCCGGCGCGCTGGTCTCCCTGGACGTGAACCACCGCTCGGCGCTGTGGCCGGCGCACGAGGCCGGGCCGGTGCTGGCGCGCCTGGCGCGGCGCGTGGACGTGGTGTTCGCCGGGGACGACGAGGCGGCGATGCTCGTGGGCCCGCGCGAGGACCCCCTGGAGCTGGCGCACGCCCTGGCCGCCCTGGGGCCGGCGCAGGCGGTGGTCAAGCTCGGCGCCCTCGGGGCGGTCGCCGTCGTGGACGGCGCCGAGCACCGCCGCGCCGCCGTGCCGGTCACCGTGGTGGACACCGTCGGCGCCGGCGACGGCTTCGTCGCCGGGTACCTGGCCGAGCTGCTGCGCGGCTGCGACGTGGAGCAGCGGCTGCGCACCGCCGTGCGGGTCGGGGCGTTCGCCTGCCAGGTGCCCGGGGACTGGGAGGGCATGCCGCGGCGGGCGGAGCTGGCGCTGCTGGACGCCAAGGACCCCGTCTCGCGCTGACCGGGTCCGCCGTGCACCGGGCCGGGAGGCCCTTCCCCCGGGCCGCCGGGCGCGGCACGCTGCGGCCCGTGGACACCGACGCCGCCCGCCGCGAGCAGGCCGCCTCCTTCGGCGCGGCCGCCGACGCCTACGAGCGCGGCCGCCCCTCCTACCCCGACGAGGCGGTCGACTGGCTGCTGCCCCCCGGCGCCCGCCGCGTGCTCGACCTGGGCGCGGGCACCGGCAAGCTCACCCGGTCCCTGCGCGCCCGCGGCCTCGACGTCGTCGCCGTCGACCCCTCGCCCGGCATGCTCGCCCGGCTGAGCGCCGCCCTGCCCGACGTCGAGGTGCGCCGGGGCGGGGCCGAGCGCCTGCCGCTGCCCGACGCCGACGTCGACGCCGTGCTCGTCGCCCAGGCCTGGCACTGGGTCGACCCCGCCCGCGCCGTGCCCGAGGTCGCCCGCGTGCTGCGCCCCGGCGGCGTCCTGGGCCTGGTGTGGAACGTGCGCGACGAGGGCAGCGACTGGGTGGCGCGGCTGGGGGAGGCGCTGCACCGCGGCGACGAGCAGGACCCGGCCACCGGCGCGCCCGTCGTCGGGGCGCCCTTCGCGCCCGTGGAGCGGCACGACGTGCGCTGGGTGCACACCACGACCCCGCAGGGCCTGCTCGACCTGGTCGCCTCCCGCAGCTACGTCATCACCCTGCCCGACGCCGAGCGCGCCCGGGTCCTCGAGCGGGTCGCGGACCTGCTGCGCACCCACCCCGACCTGCGCGGCCGGCGCGAGGTCCCCCTGCCCTACGTGACGCGCTGCTCGCGGACCCGCCGGCCCTGAGGGCGCGCCCGCCCGCCCGCGCCCGCCGCCTTGTCCGCGGCGAGCGCCCGCGGGCAGGATCGGCCCCCGTGCCCGCAGACCCCGACACCGCGGACGCCTCCCGCACCGGCCCGCGCGGCCCGCTGCACCGCCGGCCGTTCCGCTGGTTCTTCGCCGGCCGGCTGGCCTCCCTGACCGGTTCCTCCATGACGGGGGTGGCGCTGCCGCTGGCCGTGCTGGAGGCCACCGGCAGCGTGCGCGACCTCAGCGTGGTGCTGGCCGCGCAGACGCTGCCGCTGGTGGTGCTCCTGGTCGGCGGCGCGGTCGCCGACCGCGCCTCGCGCAGCCGGGTGCTGGTGCTGGCGCACCTGGGCACGAGCCTGGCGCAGGGCGCGGTGGCGGTGCTGCTGATCACCGGGCGGTTCGACCTGCTGCTGGTGGCGGGGCTGCAGGTGGCGGGCGGGGTGTGCGCGGGGTTCACCTCGCCGGCGCTGCGCGGCGTCGTGCCGCAGCTCGTGCCGGCGCCGGAGCTGCAGCGGGCCAACGCGCTGCTGGCCTCCACCCGCAGCGCCACCCGCGTCGGCGGGCCGGCCCTGGCGGGGGTGCTGGTCGCCACCGCCGGCGGGGGGTGGGCCCTGGCGGTGGACGCCGCGGGGTACCTGCTGGCGGCGGTGTGCGTCAGCAGGCTGCGGCTGCCGCCGGCGCCCGCCGCGCCGGGCGGGCCCGGTGGGCCGCGGCGCCTGGCGCGGGACCTGCGCGAGGGCTGGGACGCGTTCCGGCAGCTGCGCTGGGTGGCGTTCCTCACCGGCGTGTACGCCGTGCTGAACCTGGTGCTGGCCGGGGTGTGGATGGTGCTGGGGCCCGTCATCGCCCGCGGGAGCGTCGGGGCGACGGCGTGGGGGCTGGCGAGCAGCGCGCGGGCCGTGGGCCTGCTGGTGGCGGGGCTGGTGCTGTACCGGCTGGTGGTGCGGCGCCTGCTGGCGCTGGGGCAGCTGTGCGCGGCGCTTCCCGCGGTGGCGTTCCTCGCCCTGGGCCTGGGGGCGGGCGCGCCGTGGCTGCTGGCGGCGACGTTCGCGGCGGGCGTGGGCGGGGGCGCGGCCGCGATCGCGTGGGAGACCACGCTGCAGGAGCACGTGCCGCCGCGGCTGCTCTCGCGGGTGGCCTCCTACGACGAGCTGGGCGCGTTCCTCGCGGTGCCGCTGGGGCAGCTGCTGGTGGTGCCGCTGGCCGCGGCCGCCGGTGACCGCACCGTGGCCGTGGCCGGCGCCGCGCTGTACGCGCTCGTCGCGCTGGCGGCCCTGGCCCACCGGCCCGTGCGCACCCTGCGGCACGGCGCCTGACGCGGCCCGGCGCCGGGGGCGCCGTCCGGGTCCGCGCCGGGTCCGCACCGGACCGCGCCGGGTCCGCGTCAGGTCCACGCGGTGGCGAAACCCCGCGGCAGGCGGGCGGTGAGCTCCGCGCGGCGCGCGCGCAGCACCCCCACCAGCTCCGCGACCCGCTCCTGCGGCACGTGCACGCTCGGCGCGGAGATCGACACCGCGGCGGCGGGCCGGCCGGACAGGTCGGGCACCGCGATCGCCACGCAGCGCACGCCCAGCTCGTTCTCCTGGTCGTCCAGGGCGAAACCCCGCTCGCGCACGTCCCGCAGGGCGCGCGCGAACTCCGCGGCGGTGGCGATGGAGTTCCCGGTGACGACGGCGGCCGGGTCGAACGCGGCCAGCGCCCGCTCCTCGGGCAGCTCCGCCAGCAGCGCCTTGCCCATCGCGGTGTTCTGCGCGCGCAGCCGCGCGCCCACCCGCGAGGCCATCTCCATGCCGCGGTGCCCGCGCGCCTTGGCCAGGTACAGCACGTCCGCGCCGCGGAGCACGCCCAGGTGGGTGGTGTCGCGGGTGGCGTCCGCGATGGAGGTGAGCACCGCCTGCACCTCGCCGGGCAGGTCTAGGGTCCGCTCGGCCAGGTGCCCCAGCTCCAACAGCTTCAGCCCCAGCCGGTACGTGCGCTGCGGGGTCTGCTCCAGGAACCGGGCGGCGACCAGGGAGGTGAGCATCCGGTGGGTGGCCGAGCGGCTCAGCCCGGCGGCGGCGCTGATCTCCTCCAGGCGCTCGCGCCCGGCGGCGACGTGGTCCAGCAGGCCCAGCCCGCGCTCCAGCGTCCGGGCCCCGGTGGGGGCGCTGCTCTCCATGCGCCGATCCTGCCACCGGCGCGCGCGCCCGCTCCCGGCTCAGCGGGCCAGCAGCGCCCGCAGCTCGTGCGCCGGCGCGGGCCGCCCCAGGTGGGGGCCCTGCGCGTACCGGCAGCCCAGCGCGGTGAGCGCGGCGAGGGTGTCCCGGTCCTCCACGCCCTCCACGACGACCTGGCAGCCCAGGCTCTCGCCCAGGCGCAGGACGGTGGCGACCACGGCGGTGGCGGCCGCGTCGGCGAGCACCGCCCCGGTGAAGGAGCGGTCCACCTTCAGCACCCCGACGGGCAGGTGCACCAGCCGGCTCAGCGAGGAGTGCCCGGTGCCGAAGTCGTCCACGGCGATGACGCACCCGTGCTCGTGCAGCCGCGCCAGCGTCCCGCTCGTGCGCGGGTCGTCCAGCACCTCGCGCTCGGTGGTCCCCAGGACCAGCCGGCCGGGCGCCAGGCCGTGCGCGGCGAGCGCGTCCAGCACCTCCCGCTCCAGCCGCGGCTCGCCGGTCCCCAGCGCGGAGACGTCCACGAGCACCCGCTCCGGCGCCCGCCCGCCCAGCTCGCCGTCCCACGCCGCGAGCTGCGCGCAGGCGCTGCGCAGCACCCAGGAACCCAGCTCGGCGAGCAGCTCCGGGTCGTCGGCGGCGTGCAGGAACTCCTCGGCCACCAGCAGCCCGCGCTGCGGGTGCGGCCAGCGCACCAGCGCCTCCACGGCCACGGCGCGGCCGGCGTCGACGTCCACCACCGGCTCGTAGTGCACCTGCAGCCCCCCCGAGCGCAGCGCCCGGCGCAGCTCGGTGCCGCGGTCGCCGCGCCCGGCGGCGCCGGCGTGCGCCTCGGGGTCGAACACCGCCCAGCGCCCCGGCCCGGAGCGCTTGGCCCCGTACATGGCCGCGTCGGCGCGCGAGACGAGCGCGTCGGCGTCGGCGGGGTCGGCGGTGCCGGTGACCGCGACGCCGACGCTGGCGGAGGGCTGCACCGCCACGTCGTCCAGCTCGGCGGGCGCGGCGAACTCGCGCACCACCCGCGCGGCGACGGCCGCGGCCTCCCCGGCCGAGCGCAGCTCGCGCAGCAGCACCAGGAACTCGTCCCCGCCCACGCGGGCGACCACGTCGCCGGGGCGCACCGCGCGCCGCAGGCGCCGCGCGCTGGCCCGGATGAGCTGGTCGCCCGCGAGGTGCCCGTGGGTGTCGTTGGTGCGCTTGAGGCCGTCGAGGTCGACGAACAGCACCCCGAGCAGCCGGTGCCGCGGCAGCTCGCGCAGGGCGCGGGCCAGCTCCTGCAGGAACACCGCCCGCACGGGCAGGCCCGTGAGGGCGTCGTGCTCGACGCGGTAGGCGAGCTCCTCGCGGGCGCTGCGGGTCTCCTCGCGGTCGCGCGCGACCGCCAGGCAGCACGCGGCCAGGTCGGCGAACGCGCCCGCCGCGCCCAGCTCCGCCCCGCTCCAGCGGTGCGGGGCGCGGTGGTAGACGGTCAGCACGCCCAGCGGCGCGCCGCGGCCGCTCATCGGCAGCGCGCACACCCCGTGCACGCCCAGCTCCGTCGCGCGGCGCTGGTAGCTCGGCCAGTCGCCCTCCACGGCCAGGTCGGCGCTGAGCACCACCCGCCCGCGCCGGTGCGCGTCCCAGCAGGGCCCCTCGCGCAGCAGCTCCTGCACGGCCTCGACCTCGGTGACCGCGCCCGCGGTGGCCGAGGCCAGCCGCAGCAGCCCCTCCTCGCCGGGCACCACGACCGCCGCGCCGTCCGCGCCCAGGACGCCCACCGCGGCGCGCACCAGCTCGTGCAGCACGTCCTCGGCCTCGAAGTCGCCCGTCAGGCGCCGCGCCACCCGCTGCACGTGCGTGAGCAGCTCCGCGGTGCGGACCGGGGAGGGGGCGGGACCGGTGGTCCCGGCGGCCGGCGTGCTCACCAAGGGTCCTCCCGGCGAGACGGGCGCCCCCGGTGCTGGAGACGAGGCTCCGACCGTACCCCGGTGCCGGGCGCTCCGCGGGCCGATCGCCCACCCGCCCGGCACCGGGGCGGTGCTCAGGCGTCGCGCCCGGCGCCCCGCGAGGGCAGCGCGGCCAGGAACTGCGGCGCGCGCAGCCGCTCGCGGGCGAAGGCGTCGCGCACGGCGGCCGCGACCTCGCCGGTGGCGTCGCGCTCGACCAGCGCGATCGCCGAGCCGCCGAAGCCGCCGCCGGTCATCCGCGCCCCCAGCGCGCCGGCGGCGCGGGCGGTGTCGACCACCAGGTCCAGCTCGCGGGCGGAGACCTCGTAGTCGTGCCGCAGGGACTCGTGGGAGGCGTCCATGAGGGCGCCGACCTCGCGCACCCGCCCGGCGCGCAGGAGCTGCGCGGTGCGGGCCACCCGGTCGATCTCGGTGACCGCGTGGCGCACGCGCCGGGTCAGCACCTCCGCGCCCGGCTGCCCGGCCAGCCGCGCCAGCGCCTCGTCGAGGTCGGCGGGGTCGACCGCGCGCAGGTCCGGCACGCCCAGCGCGCGCGCGGCGCGCTCGACGTCGGCGCGGCGCGCGCCGTACTCCCCGCCGGAGTGCGAGTGCGCGGCCCGGGTGTCCACCACGAGCAGCGCCAGCCCGGCGCCGGCCAGGTCCAGCGGCAGGTGCGTCACGGAGTCGTCGCGGGTGTCCAGCAGGATCGCCCCGCCCTCGCGGCAGCGCAGCGAGGCGGCCTGGTCCATGCCGCCGGTGTTGGCGCCGGCCACGACGTTCTCGGCCTGCACGCACGCCCCGGCCAGCTCGGCGCGCCCGGCGTCGTCGGTGGGCAGGCCCGCCAGGTCGGCCAGCGCGATCGCCACGGCGCACTCCAGCGCCGCCGAGGAGGACAGCCCCGAGCCGAGCGGGACGTGCCCGTCCACGACGGCGTCGAAGCCGTGCTCGTGGCCCATCGCCCACGGCACCCCGGCCACGTAGGCGGCCCAGCCCTCGGGCGAGCCGGCGCCGACCTCGGCCAGCGAGCCCTCCCAGTCCGCGCCGGCCTCCTGCGCCGAGCGCACCCGCACGACGTCGTCGTGGCGCGGGCTGAGCGCCACGAACGTGCGGTGCGGCAGCGCCAGCGGCAGGCACAGCCCGCCGGTGTAGTCCACGTGCTCGCCGATGAGGTTCACCCGCCCCGGCGCCGACCACACGCCCTCGGGCGTCTCGCCGAACGCGTCGCGGTAGGCGTCGGCGACGGCCTCGGCGGCCTCGGCGCGCGCGGGGGCCTCGAAGAACGCGGGGGCGCTCACGCGGCCACCTCCCGCAGCCGCGCGGCGATCCGCTCGGGGGTGGTGTCGTTGATCCAGGCGGCCATCGCGGACTCCGAGCCGGCCAGGTACTTCACCTTGCCGGGGCCGCGCAGGACGCTGAAGAGCTGGAGGTGCAAGCGGAACTCCTCACGCCCGGTGCGCACGGGGGCCTGGTGCCAGCCGGCGATGTAGGGCAGCGGGTGGTCGTCGGGGTAGTAGCGGTCCAGCCGCCCCAGCAGGTCCAGGTAGGCGGTGACCAGGTCGGCGCGCTCGGCGTCGTCCAGGGCGGGCAGGTCGGGCACGTCGCGGTGCGGGGCCAGGTGCACCTCCACGGGCCAGCGGGCCGCGGCGGGCACGTACGCCGTCCAGTGCTCGGTCTGCAGCACCACGCGGGTGCCGGCGCGGCGCTCGGCGTCCAGCACGTCGCGGAACAGGTTGCGGCCGGTGGCCGCGCGGTGCTCGCCCGCGCGGCGCAGCGTCGTGGCCGTGCGCGGCGTCACGAACGGGTAGCCGTAGATCTGCCCGTGCGGGTGCGGCAGGGTCACGCCGATCTCCTGCCCGCGGTTCTCGAAGCAGAACACCTGCTCCACGCCGGGCACGCGCGCCAGGCCCTCGGTGCGGTCCACCCACGCCTCCACGACCGTGCGGGCGCGGCGCGGGTCCAGCGTGCCGAAGGAACCGGTGGCCTCGCTGGTGAAGCAGATGACCTCGGTGCGCCCGGTGCCCGGGCGCACCGGCCACAGCTCCTCGCCGTCCACCAGGCCCGGCTCGCCGCCGACGCGGGTGGAGAACGAGGGGAACCGGTTCTCGAACACCACGACGTCGTAGGAGTCGTCGGGGATCTCGGTGGGGAAGCCGCCGGGCACCGTGGGCGCCAGCGGGTCCTGGTCCGGCGGCGGCATCAGGGTGCGGTCGTTGCGGTGCGAGGCCATCGCGATCCAGTCGCCGGTGAGCGGGTCGTACCGCACCTGCGAGCCGCCGCGCACCACCTCGTCGGCCGGCGGCAGCGGCCGGTGGTCCACGGCGTCGCGGGCGCGCTCGCCGGACAGCCACGGCTCGGTGTCGTCGAAGTAGATCAGCTCGCGGCCGTCGGCCATGCGCGTCGAGGTGCGGCGGAACTCGTGGGTCCCGCTGCGGCGCAGGCCGTCGGCGGGCTCCGCCGGTCCCGCGTCCGGCCCCGCGCCCGGCCCGGGTGCGCCCGGGGTGCTGCTGCTCACGCGTCGTCCTCCTGCTGCTTCGGGTCGTCCCGGGGGTGCGGGCCGTCCTGGGGGTGGGGTGCGCCGCCGGCCGGCACCTGCGCCAGCAGCAGGCGGCCGGTGCGCTCGGCGAGCTCCCGGCGGGCGGCGCCCGGCAGGCCTTCGTCGCTGACCAGGACGTCGACCTCCTCCAGCGCCGCGATCGTGGTGAGGCCGACCACGCCCCACTTGGTGGAGTCGGCCACCACCACCACGGAGGCGGCGGCGGCCACGAGCGCGCGGCCGGTCTCGCCCTCCACGAGGTTCGGGGTGGTCAGCCCGGCGCGCGGGTCCAGCCCGTGCACGCCGAGGAAGAGGTGGTCCACGTGCAGGTCCTGCAGGCTGCGCACCGCCACGGGGCCCACCAGGGCGTCGGAGGGGGTGCGCACGCCCCCGGTCAGCAGGACCGTGCGGTCCGCGCGCGCGGGGTCGTGCAGCAGCTCGGCCGCCGGCGGGGAGTTCGTCACGACGGTCAGGCCGGGCACGTCGCGCAGGTGGCGGGCGACCTCCACGGTGGTGGTGCCCGCGGACAGCGCCACCGAGGCGCCGGGCTCGACCAGGGAGGCGGCCAGCGCGCCGATGGCGCGCTTCTGCGCGGTGCGCAGCGCCGACTTGGCCGCGAAACCGGGCTCGGTGCTGCTGCTGGGGCGCGCGGCGCCGCCGTGCACCCGGTCGACCAGGCCGCGGCGGGAGAGCTCGCCGATGTCGCGGCGCACCGTCATGTCCGAGACGCCGAGCTGCTCGACGAGGTCGGACACGCGCACGCTGCCGTGGCGGCGCACGGCGTCGAGGATGGCCTCCTGGCGGCTGCGGGCGAGCACGTCAGCGCTCCCTCCTCCTTAGTGCCGACCGGTCGAGGATGCCGCCCGCGACCGCGCGAGTCAACACGGACGAACAGGAACCAACACGGACGGACGCCACGGGTGTTCGCCCTTGTGCGTCGGTGGTTGACGCGGCCGCCGCGGCGGGGGAGGGTCGGGGCGTGACCCAGGTACCGGACGACGCCGTTCGCACGAGGTGGTTCGAGGGGCGCGCCCCCTCCCGGGGCGCGCTGCCGGCGCGCGCGTGGACGCGCACCGACGCCCCCGCCCTGTCGCTGGACGGGCGCTGGCGCTTCCGCTGCGCCGAGCGCGCCGACACCCCCGCCGACCTCGCCGACCCCGCCCTCGACGACGCCGCCTGGGCCTCGATCACCGTCCCGGGCCACTGGCAGCTGCAGGGCTGGGGCGCGCCCGCCTACACCAACGTCGTCTACCCCTTCCCCGTCGAGCCGCCGCACGTGCCCGACGAGAACCCCACCGGCGACCACCGGCGCGCCTTCGCCCTGCCCGCCGGGTTCCTCGACGGCGACGGCACCCGCGCCGTGCTGCGCTTCGACGGCGTGGACTCCGCGTTCACCGCCTGGGTCGACGGCGTGGAGGTCGGCCGCTCCGTCGGCAGCCGCCTGGCCGTGGAGTTCGACGTCACCGCCGCCCTGGCCGCCGGCGGCGGCGCGGACGGCGAGCACGTGCTCGCCGTGCGGGTGCACCAGTGGTCCTCCGGCAGCTACCTGGAGGACCAGGACATGTGGTGGCTGTCGGGGATCTTCCGCGACGTCACCCTGCTGGCCCGCCCCGCCGGCGCCGCCGAGGACGTCTTCGCGCACGCCGACTACGACGCCGCCACCGGCCGCGGCCTGCTGCGGGTGGAGGCCACCGGCGCCGACGGGGGACCGGTGCCGGCCCGGGTGCTCGTGCCCGAGCTGGGCGTGGACGCCGCCGCCGGCGAGGACGTCGAGCTCGAGGGCGTGCAGCCCTGGTCGGCGGAGGAGCCGCGCCTGTACGACGCCGAGGTCGTCGCCGCCGGCGAGCGCACCCGCCTGCGCCTGGGTTTCCGCCGCGTGGCGATCGTCGACGGGGTGTTCACCGTCAACGCCCGCCCCGTGAAGCTGCGCGGGGTGAACCGCCACGAGTTCTCGCCCGACACCGGCCGCACGCTGTCGGAGGAGGAGATGCTGGCCGACGTGCTGCTCATGAAGCGGCACAACGTCAACGCCGTGCGCACCAGCCACTACCCGCCCCACCCGCGGTTCCTGGAGCTGTGCGACGAGCACGGCCTGTGGGTGGTGCTCGAGTGCGACCTGGAGACCCACGGGTTCGTGGACCTGGGCTGGCGCGGCAACCCCAGCGACGACCCCGCCTGGCGCGAGGCGTACCTGGACCGCGTGCGCCGCACCGTCGAGCGCGACAAGAACCACCCCTCGATCGTGCTGTGGTCGCTGGGCAACGAGAGCGGCACCGGGCAGAACCTGCGCGCGATGTCGGCGTGGCTGAAGGACCGCGACCCCTCCCGCCCCGTGCACTACGAGCACGACTGGGACAGCCCCTACGTCGACGTCTACTCGCGCATGTACGCCTCCCACGAGGAGGTCGCCGCGATCGCGCAGCGCGCCGAGGAGCAGCTCGCCGACGCGGACCTCGACACCCGCCGCCGCGCGATGCCGTTCGTGCAGTGCGAGTACGCCCACGCCATGGGCAACGGCCCCGGCGGGCTGGTGGAGTACCAGGAGCTGTTCGAGTCCTCCGACCGCTGCATGGGCGGTTTCGTGTGGGAGTGGATCGACCACGGCCTGCGCCAGCGCGACGCCGCCGGGCGCGAGCGCTTCGCCTACGGCGGCGACTTCGGCGAGGTGCTGCACGACGGCAACTTCGTCGCCGACGGCCTGGTGTTCCCCGACCGCACCCCCTCGCCCGGCCTGCTGGACTACGCCGCCGTCGTCTCCCAGGTGCGCTTCACCGTGGAGACCACCCCCGCCGGGGACCTGCTGCGCCTGACCAACCGCTACGACGTGGTGGACCTCTCCCACGTCGCGCTGACCTGGAGCGTGCAGGACGAGGGCGAGGAGGTCGCCGCCGGGACCCTGCCCACCCCGGAGCTGCCAGCGCGCGGCTCCGCGCTGCTGGAGCTGCCCGAGGAGGTGCTCGCCCTGGCCCCGGCCGCGGGGGAGCGCTGGTTCACCGTCACCGCCGCCCTGGCCGCCGGCACCTCCTGGGCGCCGGCCGGGCACGTGCTCTCCACCGGGCAGGTGCAGCTCTCCCCGCCGGCGCCCGCCCCGCGCGGCGCGGCGGTGGCCCCCGTGCGCCGCGGCGCGGACGTCCTGCTCGGCGCGGCCGTGCTCGACGCGCGCACCGGGGCGCTGCGCTCCCTGGGCGGCCTGGCCGTGCAGGAGGGCCCGGTGCTGGACCTGTGGCGCGCGCCCACCGACAACGACGCCGGCCTGCACGGCGAGGCGCTGGAGCGCACCTGGCGCCGGCTCGGGCTGGACCGCCTGCGCACCCGCACCGCCTCCGCGGTGGTCTCCGGCGAGGAGTTCGTCGTCACCACCCGCACCGCCGCCGCCGGCACCGACACCGGTTTCGTCGCCGTGCTGCGCTGGTCCGCCGACACCACCGGCGCGGTCCGGCTCGCGGTGGAGTTCACCCCGGACCTGCCCGGCGGGGCGCTGGGCGTGCCGCTGCCGCGCCTGGGCGTGCGGCTGCGCCTGCCGCGCGGGCTGGAGTCGGTGACGTGGTTCGGGCGCGGCCCGGGGGAGGCGTACTCCGACACCGGCGCCGCCACCCGCGTCGGCCGCTTCAGCGCCTCGCTGGAGGAGCTGCAGACGCCCTACGTGCGCCCGCAGGAGAACGGCCGGCGCGCCGACGCGCGCTGGGCGGAGCTGCGCGGGCCCGCCGGGGCGCTGCGCGTGGAGGGCGAGCCGGTGGTGGCGCTGACCACGCGCCGCTGGAGCACCGCCGAGCTCGACGCCGCCGCGCACACCCCGGAGCTGGCCGACTCCGGGTCGGTGCACCTGCACCTGGACGTCGCCCAGCACGGCATCGGCACCGGCTCCTGCGGGCCCGGCGCCCTGCCGCAGCACCGCCTGGAGGCGCGGCCGCGCACGTTCTCGCTGGTGCTGCGCCCGCTGGGCTGAGCACCGCGGGCGCCCCGGGGTGCGGGGCGCCCGCAGCGGTGCTGGACTGGGCGCACCGATCGAGGAGGGTGGTCACGATGAGCGCGACCGACAAGATCAAGAACGCGGCGCAGGGCGCGGCCGGCAAGGCCAAGGAGGCCGCCGGCGGCGCCGCCGGCGACGAGGAGCTGCGCGCGGAGGGCAAGGGCGACCAGACGGCCGCCGACCTAAACCAGCGACCGACAGGTCCACAGGACCCCTCCTCGCTGCTGCTGGCGTCGGACGTGCCGGGCGACACGCCCTGATGCATTGAACCATCGCGCTGGGTGAGGGGCGCGCC
>NZ_JBJLSG010000067.1:0-25963 GCF_050871925.1 Kineococcus gurbantunggutensis | reverse complement strand
CGCCCCGGCGCCTCCGGCGCGCCGGGGCGGGCGGGCGCGGGAACACTGGCCGGGTGCTCCCGCAGCTCCTCCTCGTCCTGCTGGGCGCGCTCGCCCTGACGATCGTCTCCTTCCGGCGCGGCTGGCAGGCGCCGCTCGTGCTGGCCGTGACCGGGGCCGCCGTCTCCTTCGTGCCGGGCCTGCCCCGCCTGGAGCTGCCGCCGGACGTGATCCTGTCGGTGGTCCTGCCCCCGCTGCTGTTCTCCACCACGACCGACTTCTCCTGGCGCGGCTTCGTGCGCCGCTGGCGCTCGATCACCAACCTGGGCGTGCTGCTGGTCGTGGTCACCACGGCCGTCGTGGGGGCGCTGGCCGCCTGGGCGGTGCCCTGGCTGGGGCTGGGCACGGCGCTGGTGCTGGCCGCCGTGGTCTCCCCGCCCGACGCGGTGACCGCCGTGGCCATCGGCGGGCGCCTGGGGCTGCCCGCCCGCGTGCTGACCACCCTCAAGGGCGAGAGCCTGGTCAACGACGCGGCGGCGCTGACGCTGTTCTCCACCGCCACGGCCGCGGTCGCCGGCACCGAGACCGTCATCGGGAACCCGGTGCTGTTCTTCCTCTTCGAGGCGGCCGGGGGGATCCTCGTGGGCGCCGTGCTGGGCCGGGTGGTGCACGCGGTGCGCACCCGGCTGTGGAACCCGGCCAACATGACCGCGCTGGCCGTGCTGACCCCCTTCACCGCCTACGCGGTGGCCGAGGAGCTGCAGACCTCCGGGGTGCTGGCGGTGGTGGCCGCCGGCTTCGCCCTCTCGCGGCGCTCGGTGCGCACCGTGTACGCCACCCGCATCGCCGAGCGCGACGTGTGGCACCTGCTGGACGTGCTGCTGGAGGCGTTCGTCTTCGCCTACCTGGGGCTGCAGTTCAGCTTCCTGCTGCGCGACGCGCTGGGCGAGGGCTCCAGCGCGGCCACGCTGGCGTGGGCGGCCGCCGTCGTCCTGGTGGGCGTCGTCGCCGTGCGGGTGGCGTGGGTGGTGGGCGGCGGGGTGCTCATGCGCCGGGTGCTGCACGGGCGCTTCTCCCCCGGCGGGCGGCACTACAGCCCGCGCGAGGACCTGGTGATCGCCTGGACCGGGATGCGCGGCGTGGTGACCCTGGCGGCCGCGGCCGGCATCCCCGAGCGCACCGCCTCCGGCGAGCCGTTCCCGCACCGCGCCGACCTGCAGGTGCTGGCCTTCGCGGTGGCGGTGGGGACGCTGCTGCTGCAGGGCTCGACGCTGCCGCGCCTGATCCGGCGGCTGCGCGTGGAGGCCCCCGAGGAGCGCGAGTGGCTGGAGGGGCAGCGCGCCCGGGCGCGCGAGCTGGCCTCGCGCACCGCCCGGGCGGAGCTGACGCGCGCGCGCGACGAGGCCGGCGACCCGGTCGAGCGGCACGTGGCGGAGCTGGTGCTGCGGCGCGCCGAGCAGCTGGCCGCGCTGCGCGCCGCGGAGGGCGCCGAGACCGAGGGCGCCGCGGAGGGCCGCCGCGCGGGCGAGACGGGGGTGGAGCTGCGGCGGCGGATGATCCGCGCTCAGCGCGAGGCGCTGGTGAGCGCGCAGGAGGACGGCACGATCGCCGAGGACGCGGTGCGCGAGTCGCTGGAGCAGCTCGACCTGGACGAGGCCTCGCTGTCGCACCGCAGCTCCCCGCGGCTGTGAGCGGGCCCGGGGACGGGTCCCGTCACGGGTGCGGGGACGGGGCCGGGAACGGCGACAGGGCGCCGACCCCAGCGGGGTCGGCGCCCTGTCGTGCGCGTCGGCGCGAGCGGTGCCCGGGCCTCAGCGCGAGTAGTACTCGACGACGAGCTGCTCGTCGCAGGTCACCGGGATCTGCTCGCGCACGGGCAGGGCCTGCACGCGGGCGGTCAGGTCCTGGCGGGCGACGTCCAGCCAGCCGGGGATCTCGTTCTCGCTCCAGCCGCCCTCGGCGGCCACGATGAACGGGGTCTTGGTCTTGCTGCGGGCCGCGACCTCGATGACCTGGCCGGGCTGCAGCCGGTACGAGGGGCGGTCCACGCGGCGGCCGTCCACGTTGATGTGGCGGTGCACGACCATCTGGCGGGCCTGGTAGATGGTGCGGGCGAAGCCGGCGCGCCACACGACCGCGTCGAGGCGGGTCTCCAGGAGCTGGACCAGGTTCTGGCCGGTCTTGCCGGGCTTGCGCTTGGCCAGGTCGTAGGCGCGGCGCAGCTGGGTCTCGCTGATGTCGTACTGGTAGCGCAGGCGCTGCTTCTCGCGCAGCTGCGTGGCGTAGTCCGACGCCTTCTTCTGCTTGCGGCCGTGCATGCCCGGCGGGTACGGGCGACGGTCCATGTAGCGGGCGGCCTTCGGGGTGAGGGCCACCCCCAGGGCGCGGCTGATGCGCACCTTGGGACGCGCGTTGTTCACTGCTTCCTCCTGATCGTAAGGTGAGCCTGACCTCAGTCGAGAAGAGCTCGACCCGGCGGACGCCGGGAGGTCAGGACGATCGCGCTCCGAGGAGGCACACGTGACCAGGTGGACCACGGCACCGGGCGATCTCTCGGAGCGCACCGCCTCCAACTCTAGTGCCTGCGGGCAGGTGCCCCCGACACGCGCCGGCGCCCCGCAGCGCCCCACGCCCGCGCAGTGGGCGCGCACGCTCGCCGCGGGCACCGTGCCCGGCACCCTGCGCCTGCCCGCCGCGGCCGGCGGCTGCCCGCACCACGGCTCCCCCGATCACGGCGCCCACGACGCCCACGCGGGGGCCCACGACGCCCGCGACGCCGGCGCCGCGCGCGGCGCGGCGGGCACCGAGGCGCACCGCGTGCAGCACCTCACCGACGCGCACGGCGGCCTGCTGCTGCTCGTGGGCACCGGCGAGGCCCTGCACGAGCGGCTGCTGGAGCTGGCGCTCGAGGCGGCCGGGGCCCCGGCCGGCGCCTCGGGCGTGCCCGCGGTGCTCGACGTGCTGGACGTGCCCCCGGGCCAGGCCGCGCTGCCGCGCGCCCGGCTGTGCGTGACCGGCTGGGTGGAGCGGGTCGGGGCGGCCGACCAGCGCGGGCTGGCGCAGGCCGCCGCGGCGGCGCTGCCGCTGGGCGCGCTGCTCGACGTGGGCACCACCCGCGCGCTGTGGCGCCTGGAGGTCGCCGACGTGCGGGTGACGACCGCCGAGGGCGTGCACCTGCTCGAGGAGGACGCCGTCGCCGCCGCCAGCGCCGACCCGTTCTACGCCGACGAGGCCGGGGTGGTGGCGCACGTGGAGGGCCTGCACCGCGACGCGCTGGTGGCGTGGGTGCTGCGCGAGCTGCCCGGCGAGCAGGCCGCGCGCACCCGGGAGGTCTCGGTGGTGGGCGTGGACCGCTACGGCCTGGACGTGCTCGTCACCGTCGGGGCGGGCACGCGGCTGCTGCGCGCGCCCTTCGCCCGCCCGGCCGCCGGCCCGCACGAGCTGCGCGCGGCGCTGTGCTCGGCGCTGGGCTGCCCGTGCGGGGGCCTGGACGGCTGAGCCGAGCGGGGGCCAGGCGGGCGCCCGCTCGACCCGGCTCGGTCCAGCCCGGTCCGGCTCAGTACCAGTTGTTCGCCTTAGAGTGCGCCCAGGCGGAGCAGGGCGTGCCGTAGCGGTTCTCGATGTACTGCAGCCCCCAGGTGATCTGGGTGACGGGGTTGGTCTCCCAGTCCGCCCCGGCGGAGGCCATCTTGCTGCCGGGCAGGGCCTGCGGGATGCCGTAGGCGCTGGAGGTGGGGTTGTCGGCGGTGTGGTCCCAGCCGCTCTCCTTGGTCCACAGCGAGTCCAGGCAGGAGAACTGCGACTCGCCCCAGCCCCGCTCGCCGGCCAGGGCGCGGGCGACGCCGCGCGGGTCGCGCTGGGCGCTGCGGGTGGCCTCGGCGGCGGCGGCGGCCCGGGCCTCCTCGGCCAGGCGCGCGGCCTCGGCGGCGGCGGCCTCGGCGGCCAGCCGGGCCTGCTCGGCGGCGACGCGCTCGGCCTCGACGCGCTCGGCCTCGACGCGGGCGTCGGCGGAGGTGCGCAGGTCCTGCGCGGAGAACCAGGCGGCGGCGGTGGTCACCTGCCGCTCGGCGTTGGCGGCGGCGAGCAGGTGGTCCGGGACGGCGGCCTGCGCCTCGGGGGCCGGGCCCCCGGTGAGGGCGGTGCCGGCCAGGACGGCGGCGCCGACGGCCACCACGCCGGGGGCGGCCAGCCACGACCAGCGCCGGGCGGCGCGGGCGCGGCGGGCGTCGCGGCGGGCGGGGGCGTCCGGCGCGGCGCCGGGCGAGGGGTCGAGCGAGGGGTCCTGCGAGGGGTCGTGCGGGGTGCGGTGCTGGGGGGTCGTCGGCAAGCCGGGCCTTCCCTCGGTCGCCGGCCCACGCCCGGTCGAGTGCGTCCACCCCGACGCCGGGTCGCCGCCACCTCGCTGCGGAGGGGCGGCCGTGGGGCCCGGTCGGCCGCCCGGCCCGCCGCGGTGCGGCCGGCCGGTGCCCGTCGTGGCGGCCGGCGCGAGCGCCTGCCGACAGCGGCGGGGTGCTGTCGGCGGGGAACGCTGCCCCGACCTAGGCGTCCGAGGCAAACCGCCTACCGCAACTTCGTCACGCTGAGGTTACGGCTGAGCGACGATCCGTCGACTTTCGTGGCGCATCTCACAGTGTCGAGGGTGGCGCACGAGGTTTGACGCGGCCGGGCGACGGTCGATCCCGTCACCCGGCCGCACCGCCATCAGCTCAGCGGATCGCCTTGATCACGCTCCGAAGTCGTTGAGGAGCTCGGTCACCAGCGCCGCCACCGGCGAGCGCTCCGAGCGGGTCAGCGTCACGTGCGCGAACAGCGGGTGCCCCTTGAGGGCCTCCACCACCGCGGCCACCCCGTCGTGCCGGCCCACCCGCAGGTTGTCCCGCTGCGCCACGTCGTGCGTGAGGACCACCTTCGAGCCCTGCCCGATGCGCGAGAGCACCGTCAGCAGCACGTTGCGCTCCAGCGACTGCGCCTCGTCGACGACCACGTACGCGTCGTGCAGCGAGCGGCCGCGGATGTGCGTCAGCGGCAGCACCTCGAGCATCCCGCGGTCCACGACCTCCTCCAGGACCGCCGGGGCCACCAGCGCCTCCAGCGTGTCGAAGACCGCCTGGCCCCAGGGCCCCATCTTCTCCGCCTCGGTCCCCGGCAGGTACCCCAGCTCCTGCCCGCCGACCGCGTACAGCGGCCGGAAGACCACCACCTTGCGCTGCTCGCGGCGCTCCATCACCGCCTCCAGGCCCGCGCACAGCGCCAGCGCCGACTTGCCCGTGCCCGCGCGCCCGCCCAGCGAGACGATGCTCACCTCCGGGTCCAGCAGCGCGTCCAGCGCGATCCGCTGCTCCGCCGAGCGCCCCCGGACCCCGAAGGCCTCGCGGTCGCCCCTCACCAGCCGCAGCTGCTTGTCCGCGCCCACCCGGCCCAGCGCGTGCCCGCGCGGGGAGGCCAGCACCACGCCCGTGTTCACCGGCAGCTCGCGCGCCTCCGGGTGCTCCACCGAGCCCGCCTCGTACAGCGCGGAGACCTCCTCGGCCGTGGCCGTCAGCTCCGCCACGCCCGTCCAGCCCGAGTCCGGCGCCAGCTCCGCGCGGTACTCGTCGGCCGCCAGGCCCACCGCGGACGCCTTCACCCGCAGCGGCACGTCCTTGGACACCACCGTCACGTCGTGGCCCTCGTCGGCCAGGTTGCGCGCCACCGCCAGGATCCGGGTGTCGCCGGCGGTGGCCAGCGGCCCGGTGCGCAGCGAGGACGGCAGCGAGGCGGCGTCGGAGTGGTTCAGCTCCACCCGCAGCGTGCCGCCCTCCTCCCCCACCGGCACCGGCCGGTCCAGGCGCCCGTGCTGCACGCGCAGGTCGTCCAGCCGGCGCAGCGACTCGCGCGCGAAGTAGCCCAGCTCCGGGTGGTGGCGCTTGCCCTCCAGCTCGCTGACCACCACCAGCGGCAGGACGACGTCGTGCTCGGCGAAGCGCGTCAGCGCGGCGGGGTCGGACAGCAGGACGGAGGTGTCCAGGACGAACGTGCGGCGCCCCTGGGCGCCGGGCGCGGCCGGCTCGGCGGCCGGGTCGGTCGGGGTGGGCGCGGCGGGGCTGGAGCTGGTGACCACGGACGTCTCCCGTTTCCGGGGCCCGGCAGCGCACGCGCCCGGACCCCCTCAGCAGCGGCGGACCGGGACCTCAGGTCGCCCCGCGGGCGACCCGGGACCGGGCCCCCCCGCTGCGCTGGACAGCACGCACGGCGACCTCCCGGACGGGCGGCGGGCGCCACCCGTCGACCTCGACGCTAGCCCCAGAACCGTTGCGCGGGGCCGGGAACACGCCCGTCCGGGTGAGCATCGGGTGACGTGGCGGTGACCTGACGGGGTGGCGGCACGCAGCGTCACCGCGGGCTCCCGGAGGAGTCCTGGCCGTCACGCTCCGAAGCGGCGCTCCCGGGCGGCGTAAGAGCGCAGCGCCCGCAGGAAGTCCACCTTGCGGAAGTCCGGCCACAGCACCTCGCAGAAGTACAGCTCGGTGTGCGCGCTCTGCCACAGCAGGAACCCCGACAGGCGCTGCTCGCCCGAGGTGCGGATCACCAGGTCCGGGTCCGGCTGGCCCTTGGTGTACAGGTGCGCGGCGATGTGGTCCACCGTCAGCACGTCCGCCAGCTCCTCGATCGGGGTGCCCGCCTGCGCGTGCTCGCGCAGCAGCGAGCGCACCGCGTCGGCGATCTCCTGCCGGCCGCCGTAGCCGATCGCCACGTTGACCACCGCGCCGCCGATGTCGGCGGTCTCGCGCGCCAGCTCGCGCAGCCGCTCCGCCGTCGCCGGCGGCAGCAGCTCCAGGGCCCCCACCGGGTGCACCCGCCAGCGCCGCGCCGCGGCCAGGCGCGCCACGCAGTCCTCCACGATCCCGATCAGCGGCGCCAGCTCCGCCTGCGGCCGGTGCAGGTTGTCCGTGGAGAGCAGGTAGAGCGTGACGACCTCGATGCCCTCGTCGTCGCACCAGCCCATGAACTCGACGACCTTGTCGGCGCCGGCGCGGTGCCCGTGCGCGCTCGGCGCGCCGAACGCCTTGGCCCACCGGCGGTTGCCGTCCAGGATGATCCCGACGTGGCGCGGGAGGACGGCCGGGTCCAGCGACCGTTCCAGCCGCCGCCCGTACGCGCCGTAGAGGAGTTCGCGGAGGCCCATCGGCGCTGACCGTACACCCGCGCTCACGAGCACCGGTGCGCTGCGCGGCAGGCCGAACCTACGGTGGCGTAGCGTACGGTCCCGGCATGACGCTCGACCCCGCCCCGGCGCTCGCCGCCGTCAAGCCGCGCCTGCGCGGCTGGCTGCACGCCGGCACGTTCCCCGCCGCGCTCGTGGCCGGCACGGTGCTCGTCGTCCTGGCCCCCACGACCGCCTCGCGCACCGCCGCCGCCGTCTTCGCCGTCACCGCCGCGCTGCTCTTCGGCACCAGCGCCGTCTACCACCGCGGCACCTGGTCGGCGCGCGCCAACGCCCTGCTGCGCCGGCTCGACCACAGCAACATCTTCCTCATCATCGCCGGCACCTACACCCCGCTGGCCGTCACCACCCTGCCCGCCGACCGCGCCCGCTCCCTGCTCACCCTCGTGTGGGCCGGCGCCCTGGCCGGCACCGCCTTCCGCGTCCTGTGGGTCGGCGCCCCCCGCTGGCTCTACACCCCCGTGTACGTCGCGCTGGGCTGGGTCGCCGTGGGCTACCTGGGCGCCTTCGCCCGCGGCGGCGGCCGGGTCGTGGCCGCGCTGGTCGTCGTCGGCGGCGTCGCCTACTCCGCCGGCGCGCTCGTGTACGGCCTCAAGCGCCCGAACCCCAGCCCGCGCTGGTTCGGCTTCCACGAGGTCTTCCACGCCTGCACCGTCCTGGGCTTCACCGCGCACTTCGCCGCCATCGCGATCGCGACGCTGCAGCACCGCTGAGGGCGCGGGTCCGCGCCCGGGCGTCCGGGAAGGACCTCGCACCCCCCGCGGTGGTCGGGGAAGGGGCGACTCCCCCGATCACCGCGGGGAGAGGGGTGGGGGGGCCGGGGGCCGGGGGGTCCGGGCCCCCACGGCGGCGGCGAGGGCGGCCGGGTCGGTCGTGGGCGCCTCGCACACCCGGCCGCGGCACACGTACGCGGCGGCGCGGCCGTCGACGAGGCCGCGCTGCGCCAGCAGGGGCGGGTCGGACTCCCCCGGCACCCCGCGGGCCACCACCAGACCGGGGGCGGTGCCGGCCAGGGCCAGGCGGTGCAGCTCGGCGGCGCCGGGGTCGCCGGGGTCGCCCAGGACGGCGACCTCGCGGGGGCCGTCGTGCAGGGCCTCGGCCACGGCCAGGCCCCAGCCGGCGAAGCGGGGCGCCTGCCGCGCCAGGAGGGTCAGCGCGCCGAGGGAGGCGACGGCGGCGTCGGTGAAGCGGGACTCGCCGGTGAGCGCGCCCACGGACAGCAGCGCCCCGGCGGCGGCGCTCCACCCGGAGGGCGTGGCGCCGTCGGAGGGGTCCGAGGGGCGCCCGGCGCCGCCGCGGGCGGCGTGCAGGGCGGGGTCGACGGCGTGGGCGGCGACGTCGTGGAACCCCCCGCCCTCGGCGGTGAACTCGGCGAGGACCTCCTCGCACACCTCGCGCGCCGCGCGCGCCCAGCGGTGCTCGCCGGTGGCGGCGTGCAGGGCCAGCAGGCCCTCGGCGAGGTCGCCGAGGTCCTCCAGCACGGCGGCGGGCGCGCCGACGACGCCGTCGCGCGAGACGCGCCGCCAGCGGCCGTCGACGCAGTGCACGCGCACGAGGAACTCGGCGGCGGTGCGCGCGGCGAGCAGCAGGTCGGGGCGGGCGAGCAGGGCGCCGGCCTCGGCGAGGGCGGCCAGGGCCAGGCCGTTCCAGGCGAGGACGACCTTGTCGTCGCGGGTGGGCTGGGGGCGGTCGGCGCGGGCGGCGGCGAGGCGCTCGCGCACCCGCAGCCAGCGCGCCAGCTCCTCGCCGTGCAGGGCGCGGGTCAGCCGGGCGGTGGAGGTGCCGTGCTCGAAGGTGCCGGCCCCGGTGACGCCGAGCAGCCCGGCGGCCCAGGGGCCGTCGTCGATGCCGAGGACCTCCACGAGGTCGCCGGGGGTCCACACGTAGGTGGCGCCCTCGACGGCGCGCACGTGCCCGTCGGCGTCGGCGACGGGGGTGTCGGCGTCCAGGGAGGCGGCGAAGGCGCCCTCGGGGGTGCCCAGGCCGGTGACGATCCACTCGCAGGCCTGCTCGGCGACGCGGCGGTGCTCCTCGTCGCCGGTGGCGCGCCAGGAGTGCAGGTAGGCGCGGGCCAGCAGGGCGTTGTCGTAGAGCATCTTCTCGAAGTGCGGCACGACCCAGCCGGCGTCGACGGCGTAGCGGGCGAACCCGCCGGCGACCTGGTCGCAGGTCCCGCTGCGGGCGATGGCGGTCAGGGTGCGCGCGGCGATCCCGGCGGCCCGCTCGTCGCCGGTGCGGGCGGCGTGGCGCAGCAGGAACTCCACGACCGCCGAGGGCGGGAACTTCGGGGCGCCGCCGAACCCGCCGTGGACGCGGTCCTCCTCCTCGGCCAGGGCGGCGACGGCGGCCTCGAGGTCGTCCTCGCCGGGCGGGGCGCCGCCGGAGGGGGTGCCGACCTCGCCCAGGGCGCGGGCGATGCGGGCGCTGGAGCCCAGCACCTCCGCGCGCCGCTCGCGCCAGGCCTCGTCGACGGCGGCGAGGACCTGCCGGAAGGAGGGCACCTGCGGGTGCGGGCGCGGTGGGAAGTACGTGCCGGCGAAGAAGACCTCGCCCCCGGGGGTGCAGAACGTCGTCATGGGCCAGCCGCCCTGACCGGTGAGGGCGGTGGTGGCGGCCATGTGCACGGCGTCGACGTCGGGGCGCTCCTCGCGGTCCACCTTCACGCACACGAACCGCTCGTTCATGTGCTCGGCGGTGGCGGGGTCCTCGAACGACTCGTGCGCCATGACGTGGCACCAGTGGCAGGCGGCGTAGCCGGTGGAGACGAGGACGGGCACGTCGCGCCGGCGGGCCTCGGCGAACGCCTCGGGCCCCCACTCCCACCAGTCGACGGGGTTGTCGCGGTGCTGCTGGAGGTAGGGGCTGCGCGAGTGACGCAGGCGGTCGGCCACGCGGCCACGCTGCCACAGCGCCCCGGTGGTCACGACCGGCGCGCGGCGGCGCGCGGCGGTGCGGCAGGCTGGCCGCGTGAGCGACGCACCGCGACGGTTCGGGGTCCTCGGCACCGGTCACTGGGCCGAGACCTGCCACGGGGCGGCGCTGGCCGCCCACCCGGACGTGGAGCTGGTCGGCTTCGCCGGCCGCGACGCGGACCGGGCGGCGGCGGTGGCCGCGCGGGTGGGCGGGCGCGGCTTCGCCTCCCCGGAGGAGCTGATCGGGGCGGTGGACGCGGTGACGCTGGCGCTGCCGCCGCACGTGCAGGCGCCGCTGGCGGCGCGCGCGGCGCGCGCGGGCCGGCACGTGCTGCTGGAGAAGCCGCTGGCGCTGGACGTGGCCGCCGCCGACGACGTGGTGGCGGCGGTGCGCGAGGGCGGGGTGGCCTCGATCGTCTACACCACCTACCTGTTCCAGCCGGACGTGACGGGCTGGCTGGAGCGGATGCGGGCGCTGGCCGCCGAGCACGGCCCGTGGGAGGGCGCCATCGCCCGCTGGGCGGGCACGATCGACGCGCCGGGCAACCCGTACGGGGCCTCGGCGTGGCGGCGCGAGCGCGGGGGGCTGTGGGACACCGGCCCGCACGCGCTGTCGGTGCTGGGCGAGCTGCTGCCGCCGGTGGAGCGGGTCAGCGCCGGGCGCGGGGCGCGCGACGCGGTGAACGTGGCGCTGGAGCACGCCGGCGGCGCGGGCAGCGCCCTGTCGCTGACGCTGACGGCGCCGGCGGGGGCGGGCGGCTCGTTCGCGACGGTGTGGGGCCCGGGCGGGCGGCACGACCTGCCGCGCTTCCACGGCACCCCGCAGGAGGGGTTCGCCCGCGCGGTGGACCGGTTGCGCGCCGGCGCCGCCGGCGGCGGGCCGGACCCGCTGGACGTCGCGCGCGGGCGCGAGGCGGTGGCGGTGCTCGCCGCGGTGGAGGAGCACGTGGCCCGCCCGGTGGGCGAGCGCACCACCGCGGTGGCGCGCGGCTGAGGGTCAGCCGCGCGGGTCCGGCCCCGCCTCCCCGCCGCGGGCGCCGCCGTCGGCGCGCGCGGCGGCGCGCTCCTCGGCGTCCAGGCGGGCGCGGTGGTTCATGCGCTGCACGCGGCGGGCCATGCTGCGGGCCAGCAGGTACAGGGCCAGGGCCAGGCCGAACAGGGCCAGGAAGCCGCCCAGGCCGGGGGTGACCAGGTCGGCGTCCACCGAGGGCTGCCCGGTGCCGCTGGTGGTGGGGGTGGGCGTGGCGGCCGCGAGGGCGCCGGGGCCGCTCACGCGCCGTCCCGCCCGCGCAGGCCGGCGAACAGGTCGTCCTCGGGCAGCTCGGTGGGCACGTGCGAGAGCGCCAGGTGGTAGTCCTCGGTGGGCCACAGCTCGCGCTGCAGCTCGTTGGGCACGCCGAAGAAGAACCCGTCGGGGTCGATCTGGGTGGCGTGGGCGAGCAGGGCGCGGTCGCGGGTGTCGAAGAAGTCGGCGCACTCCACGCGCGTGGTGACGTCCAGCTCGACGCGCCGCGGCGCGTCGGGGTCCTTCTCCGCCTCCTCCGCGCGCTTGATCCACTCCGCGTAGGGCGACTCCTTGCCCAGCGAGAGCAGCGCCTCGTGGAAGGCGGTCATCCGCTTCCGGGAGAAGGACGCGTGGTAGTAGAGCTTGGAGGTGCGCCACGCCGCGCCGGCCAGCGGGTAGCGCGCGGGGTCGGCGGCGGCGTCGAAGGCCTCGCGGGAGACCTTGTGGCACATGATGTGGTCCGGGTGCGGGTAGCCGCCGGACTCGTCGTAGGTGGTCATCACGTGGGGGCGGAACTCGCGCACGACGTGCACGAGCGCGTCGACGGTCAGGTCCAGCGGCTCCAGGGCGAAGCAGCCGGCCGGCAGCGGCGGCAGCGGGTCGCCCTCGGGCAGGCCGGAGTCGACGTAGCCGAGCCAGCGGTGCTGCACGCCCAGGATGCGGGCGGCCTCGGCCATCTCCCGGCGCCGGTACTCGGCCATGTCGCGCAGCATCCGCGCGTCGCCCTTCAGGCGGGGGTTGAGCACGTCGCCGCGCTCCCCGCCGGTGCAGGAGACCACGAGGACCTCCACGCCCTCGGCGGCGTAGCGCGCCGTCGACGCGGCGCCCTTGCTCGACTCGTCGTCCGGGTGGGCGTGCACGGCCATCAGCCGCAGCGTCTCCGCCACCAGCGCTCCTCCTCCTGCTCGCCCGCCTCGTGCTGTCCCCGCCGGCGGCGGGTGCGACGATCGGGGCACGTCCTCTGCCCCCATCTTCGCCCACCCCCGCGACGGGCGGAGCGCCACCTCCGAGAACCGGGAGCCCCCGTGCCCAGCGAGACCACCGACGACCTGCTCGCGGCGCGCTACGGGCGCCGCCCGCGGGCGGGCCGCCCCTGGTACCGGCGCCCGCTGCCGCTGGCGGCGGCGGTCCTGGGGGCGCTGCTGGTGCTGGCGTACGGGGTGTGGGTGTCGGTGGCCCAGTCGCAGGGGCCCTCCTCCACCGCCATCGGCCACCGCGTGGTGGACGACCGCACCGTGGAGGTGCGCTTCGCGGTGACGCGCGAGCCCGGCACGGCGGTGACGTGCACGGTGCACGCGCTGGACGCCGGCGCCGCGGAGGTGGGCCTGCTGCGGGTGGACGTGCCCGCCGGCCCCGAGCGGGAGGTGCAGCGCACGGTGGAGGTGCGCACCACCTCGCGGGCGGTGACGGCGCAGGTGGTCTCGTGCGCGCGGGCGTCCGGCTGAGCCCCGCGGCCGGGGCGCCGGGGCGGCGCAGCGTTGGAGGACCGCACCGGTCCGGGCTAACGTGGTCGCTTCGAGTCGCTCGTCCCCGCGGTCGCGGGGCCGGGCGACTCGGTGTTTGAGGGTGGGCACGAAGGCTCCCCCTGAGCGAGCGCGACGAGGAGCGACCGTGAGCGAGACGACCGGCAGCGTCACCTGGCTGACCCAGGACGCCTACGACCGGCTGAAGGCCGAGTACGAGCACCTGTCCGGCGCGGGCCGCACCGAACTCGCCAAGCGCATCGAGCAGGCCCGCGAGGAGGGCGATCTCAAGGAGAACGCCGGCTACCACGCGGCCAAGGAGGAGCAGGGCAAGCAGGAGCTGCGCATCCGCCAGCTCCGCCAGCTCCTGGAGACCGCGAAGGTGGGCGAGGCGACCCCCTCGGCCTCCGGCGAGGTGACGCTCGGCTCGGTGGTCACCGTGGACCTGGCCGGGGACGAGGAGAGGTTCCTGCTGGGCAGCCGCGAGGTCGGCGACGCCGGCGGCCTGGACGTCTACAGCGAGCGCTCCCCGCTGGGCGCGGCGGTGCTGGGCCGCAAGCCCGGCGACGAGGTCAGCTACACCGCCCCCAACGGGCGCAGCATCCCGGTCAAGGTCCTGAAGGTGGAGCCCTTCAGCGGCTGAGCGCGACCGGCCCCGGCCGGTCCCCGCGCGCCGGGCGCCCCGGTCCCCCTCGCGGGCGCCGGGGCGCTCGCGCGCTCAGCGCCGCACGCGCGGCGCCTCGTCCCCGCCGCCGGTGCCGCCGCCGCCCCCGCCGCCCCCGCCGGTGGGCGCGGGCCGGTCCGGGGCCAGCGGGGCGTCGGAGTCCTCGATCTCGGCGACCTCCTCGGTGCGCCGGCCGCCGCGGGCCAGGGCGGTGACGCCGGTGTTGAGCACCGCCACCAGCGGCACGGCGAACAGGGCGCCGACGATGCCGAAGACGGTGGCGCCGCCGGCCACGGCGAGGATGACCGCCAGCGGGTGCACCGCCACGGCGCGGCCCATCAGGAAGGGCTGCAGCAGGTGGCTCTCGACCTGCTGGACGGCGATGACGACGCCGAGCATGATCAGCGCGGTCACCGGCCCCTGCGCGACCAGCGCGACCAGCACGGCGACGGCGCCGGAGAGCAGCGCCCCGACGATGGGGATGAACGCGCCGAGGAAGACGAGCAGGCCCAGCGGCACCGCCAGCGGCACCCGCAGCACCGCCGCGCCGATCGCCACGCCGGCGCCGTCGACGAGCGCGACGACGATCGTGGCGCGCATGTAGTGCGTCAGCGTCACCCAGGACTGGCGGGCGGCGTCGTCGAGGGCGTCGCGGGCCGGGCGGGGGAACAGGTGCAGCAGCCAGGACCAGATGCGCCGCCCCTCCAGCAGGTAGAAGAACGAGGCGAACAGCGCGATGAAGAAGCCGGCCACGACGTGCCCGGCGGTGGTGACCACGCCCGTGGCGCCGGAGACGATCGTGTCGCGGTTGGCGGCCAGGGCCTCCTGGGCCTGGTCCACGTAGCCCGACAGCGCCGCGGAGGAGACCTGCAGCGGCCCGGTGGCCAGCCACTCCTCCACCTCGTCGATGCCCTGGCTGGCGGACTCCGACAGGTCGCCGAACCCGTCGGCGGCCTGGGTGCTGATGAGGGCGACCAGGCCGCTGACGACCGCCAGGGCCAGCAGCATCGTCAGCAGGGTCGCCAGCGCCCGCGGCACCCCGCGCGCGTGGCCCCACGCCACGACGGGCCCGAGCATGGCGGTGATGAGCAGCGCCACCAGGACGGGGACGAGCACCTCGGACAGGTAGCTGAGCCCGTAGGCCACCAGGACGACGGCCGCGGCGACCGCCAGCAGGCGCCAGGACCACTCCGCGGCCGTGCGCAGCGCGGGGCTGACGTAGGGGTGGTGCGGCCGGGGGTGCAGGGCGCCCTCGGGCTCGGGGTCGGCGGCGCGGGGCGCCCCCGGGCCCGGCCGGGGAGCGGGGCGGGGCTGCGGCATGGGCACCATCGTGGTGCTCCCCGCCGCGCTCGGCGCGGCGGGGACCGGACGGGGGTGTGCGCGGCGCGCGGCCGACGTAGGTTCGGCGGGTGAGCAACCGCGACGACCGCGCGACGACCGCCACCGCCCTGCCCCTGGAGCCCCCCGCCGACCTGCCGCGCACCCTGGGGGCGCTGCGCGCCTCCGGCCACGAGCACGTGACCGTCAAGGAGGAGCTGCGGCGCAACCTGCTGGCGCGCATGCGCTCGGGCGAGGACCGCTTCCCCGGCGTGCTGGGCTACGAGGACACCGTCGCCCCGGAGCTGGAGCGCGCCCTGCTGGCCGGGCACGACGTGGTGCTGCTGGGCGAGCGCGGGCAGGGCAAGACGCGCCTGCTGCGCTCGCTGGTGGGCCTGCTGGACGAGTGGACGCCGGTGATCGCCGGCAGCGAGCTCAACGAGCACCCGTACGCCCCGCTGACCCCGGCCTCGCGCCGGCGGGTGCTGGCCGAGGGCGACGCGCTGGCGGTGGACTGGCTGCACCGCTCGCTGCGCTACGGCGAGAAGCTGGCCACCCCGGACACCTCGGTGGGCGACCTGGTCGGCGACGTGGACCCGGTGAAGGTCGCCGAGGGCCGCGCCCTGGGCGACCCGGAGACGATCCACTTCGGCCTGGTGCCGCGCACCAACCGCGGCGTGTTCGCGATCAACGAGCTGCCGGACCTGGCCGAGCGCATCCAGGTCTCGCTGCTCAACGTGCTGGAGGAGCGCGACATCCAGGTGCGCGGCTACCAGCTGCGCCTGCCGCTGGACCTGCTGCTGGTGGCCAGCGCGAACCCGGAGGACTACACCAACCGCGGGCGCATCATCACGCCGCTGAAGGACCGCTTCGGCGCGGAGATCCGCACCCACTACCCGCTCGAGGTCGAGCTGGAGGTGGACCTGGTGCGCCAGGAGGCCGACACGGTCGCGGAGGTGCCCGAGCACCTGCTGGAGGTGCTGGCGCGCTTCACCCGCGCGGTGCGCGAGTCGCCGGCGGTGGACCCCGCCTCGGGCGTCTCGGCGCGCTTCTCGATCGCGGCGGCGGAGACGGTGGCGGCCGCGGCGCTGCGCCGCTCGGCGCTGTCCGGCGAGGACGGCGAGCCGGTCGCCCGGGTGGGCGACCTGCACACGGTGGTCAGCGTGCTGGGCGGGAAGGTGGAGTTCGAGCAGGGCGAGGAGGGCCGCGAGAGCGAGGTGCTGGAGCACCTGCTGCGCACCGCGGTGGCCGAGACGTACCGCGCCCGCCTCGGCGGCGCCGAGCTGTCCGGCTTCAGCGCCCTGGTGACGCAGGGGCGCACCATCGAGACCGGCGACCTGGTGCCGGCGCGACGGCTGCTGGAGCAGGTGGGCACCGTGCCGGGCCTGGCGCAGGTGCTGGACCGCCTCGGGCTGGGCGACGAGCCGACGCCGGGGCGCGCGGCCGCGGGCGTGGAGTTCGTGCTGGAGTCGCTGCACCTGACGCGCCGGCTGGACAAGCTCGTGCTGGACGACGGGCGCACCGTCTACGGCAGCTGAACGCTGCGGGTAGCCCCCGGTGACGGTCGGTCACGGCTGTCCGGCCACCGGGGGACCCGAGGTGCCCGAACGGGTGCACGGCGTTTGCCCAGCGCATCGGTGAACTCTCAATCTCGACACGTCACCCGCCGTCTTCGCGGGTGACCCGCAGCGACGGCCCCGGCCGCCGCCGCGGTGCTGCGCGAAGAGAGAGCCCCGATGACCAGCCCCTCCGGCCCCGCCCGCGCCTTCACCGTGCGCCGGTGCGCCTTCCACGCGGTCCCCCCGTTCATCGCCGTCGCCCTGGCCGTCGGCCTGGCCGCGCCCGCCTCGGCGGCCGAGGCCGTCGTCGTCGAGCGCGCCGAGCGCGACGTCCGCAGCACCGCGCCGGCCACCGGGACCCCGGCGCCCACCACCGCGCCGGCCCCGGCGCCCACCACCGCGCCCACCACCGCGCCGGCCCCGGCGCCCACCGCGCTCACCGGGGACACCACCGCCCCCGCGGCGGTGCGCTCGCCGAAGGCGAAGGGCTCGCGCAGCTCCGTCTCGCTGAGCTGGTCGAAGAGCACCGAGCGCGACCTGGCCGGGTACCGCGTGTACCGCGCCGGCACCGCCGAGGGCGAGTACGCGCTGATCGCCACGACCACCTCGGCGAAGTTCACCGACAAGGACGCCCCGGCCGGGTTCACCAGCCACTACCGCCTGACCGCCCTGGACCGCAGCGGCAACGAGTCCGCGCCCGTGCGGGTCAGCGCGCTGCGCCCCGACGGCACCGCCCCGGCCGCGCCGGCGGCGCTGAGCGCCGCGGCGGGCGCCGCCGGCATCGCGCTGGACTGGGCCGACGGCACCGAGGCCGACCTGGCCGGCTACGTCGTGCTGCGCGCCACCGGCACCAGCAGCTCGTACCGCAAGCTCACCAGCACGCCGCTCACCGCCTCGGCCTGGACGGACGCCAGCGCCGTCGCCGGCACCGCCTACACCTACCGCGTCACCGCGGTCGACCTCAGCGGCAACGCCTCGGTCGCCGCCTCCACCCGCGCCGTGCTGCCCGACGACGTCGCGCCCCTGGCGGTGCGCTCGCTGAAGGCCTCCGGCTCCACGAGCGGCGTCTCGCTGAGCTGGTCGAAGAACCGCGAGGCCGACCTGGCCGGGTACCGCGTGTACCGCGCCGGCGCCGCCGGCGGCGAGTACGAGCTGATCGGCACGCCCACCTCGGCGAAGCTGTCCGACAAGAGCGCCCCCGCCGGGCTCACCGCCCGCTACCGCGTCACCGCCGTGGACACCAGCGGCAACGAGTCGCCGGCCGCGGCCGTCGCCGCCCTGCGCCCGGACAGGACCGCCCCGGCCGCGCCGGCCACCCTCACCGCCACCCCGGGCACCGGCGGCATCGCGCTGGACTGGGCCGACGGCACCGAGGAGGACCTGGCCGGCTACGTCGTGCAGCGCGCCACCGGCACCAGCACCTCGTTCAAGGCGCTGACGAAGGACCCGCTGACCGCCTCGGCGTTCACCGACACCACCGCGGTCGCCGGCACCCGCTACACCTACCGCGTGGCCGCCGTGGACCTCAGCGGCAACACCTCCGCGCACACCGCCGTGGCCGCCGCCGTGCCCGACACGGTCGCCCCCGCCGCGGTGCGCTCGCTGAAGGCCAAGGCCTCCAGCAGCTCGATCGCGCTGACGTGGTCGAAGAACGGCGAGGGCGACCTGGCCGGCTACCGCGTCTACCGCGCCGCCTCCGTCGACGGCGAGCACGAGCTGGTCGCCACGACCACCTCCGCGAGGTTCACCGACGCCTCCGCCCCCGCCGGGGTGCCCAGCCACTACCGCGTCACCGCCGTGGACACCAGCGGCAACGAGTCGGCGCCGGCCGCCGTCAGCGCCCTGCGCACGGACGCCGCGGCCCCGGCCGCCCCGGGCGCGCCGGTGGTCACCGCCACCGCCGACGGGCTGGCCCTGGACTGGCCCGACAGCACCGAGGCCGACCTGGCCGGCTACGTCGTGCAGCGCGCCACCGGCACCAGCACGTCCTTCCGCACCCTGACGAGCACCCCGCTGGCCGTCTCGGCCCACACCGACACCACCGCGGCGCAGGGCACCACCTACACCTACCGCGTCCTGGCGGTGGACCTCAGCGGCAACCTGTCCGCGCCCGTCGCGGTGACCGCGCGGCGCCCGGACACCACCGCCCCGGCCGCCCCCGCGGGGCTGAGCGCCACCGCTGCGGCCACCGGCGTGCAGCTGCGCTGGAGCGCGAGCCGCGAGGAGGACCTCGCCGGGTACCGGGTGTACCGCGCCGCCGGCCAGGACGGCACGTTCAGCGAGGTCACCACCTCCCCGCTGAGCGCCACCTCCCTGCTGGACACCGCGGCCCCCGCCGGCACCGCCTCCACGTACCGGGTCACCGCCGTGGACACCAGCGGCAACGAGTCGCCCGTCTCCGCCACCGCCACGGCCGCCCCGCTGGACGGCACCGCCCCGGCCGCGCCCACCGCCCTGAGCGCCGCCGGCGCCGAGGGCGGCACCACCCTGTCCTGGACGGCGGGCACCGAGGCCGACCTGGCCGGGTACCTGGTGTTCCGCGCCCCCGCCGCCGAGGGGCCCTGGACGCAGCTCACCGCGAGCGCGCTGACCGCCACGACCTGGACCGACACCACCGCGCCGGCGGGCAGCACCTCGCACTACCGCGTGGTCGCCGTGGACGCCGCCGGGAACTCCTCCGCGCCCGCCACCGCGCAGGCGCTGCGCCCGGTCGCGGTCGTGGCCGTCCCCGGCGCCGACTACACCGTCGCGGCCGACGGCAGCGGCGACTTCAGCACCGTCGCGGCCGCCCTGGCCGCCGCGCCGGCCGGCACCGCCGCGAACCCCACGGTCATCGCGGTCGAGCCGGGCACCTACCGCGAGGTGCTGGTGCTGGAGAAGAAGCCGTTCGTGCAGCTGATCGGCACCGGCGCCGCCGCCGACGACGTCGTCATCTCCTACGGCAACGCCGCGGGCACGCCCAAGGCGGACGGCACCGGCACCCTGGGCACCTCCGGCAGCGCCACCGTCACGGTGAAGTCGAACGACGTCACGGTGAAGAACCTCACCATCGAGAACTCCTACGTCGAGACCGGCTCGGGCAGCGAGCAGGCCGTGGCGCTGAAGACCACCGGCGACCGCCTGGTGTTCGACGGCGTGCGCCTCGTCGGCGACCAGGACACCCTCTACGTGGACACCCCCAGCGCCGGGGTCCAGGCCCGGGCGTACTTCGTGGACTCCTACGTGGAGGGCGACGTCGACTTCGTCTTCGGCCGCGGCACCGCCGTGTTCGACCGCTCCACGCTCAAGGCCGCCACCCGCGGCAGCAGCAGCAACAACGGGTACGTCACCGCGGCCAGCACCGACACCGCGACTCGCTACGGGTTCCTCATCACGGGCTCCACCATCACCAGCGACGCGCCGGCCGGCACGTTCAGCCTGGGCCGGCCCTGGCAGCCCAGCGGCAACGCGAACGCGATCGCGCAGGTCGTCGTGCGCGACACGGTGCTGCCCGCGGCGATCAGGTCCGCGCCGTGGACGAACATGACCACGACGTTCTCCTGGCGCGACGCGCGGTTCTTCGAGTACAACAACTCCGGCCCCGGCGCCGGCGTGAACGCCGACCGCCCGCAGCTCACCGACGCCCAGGCGCAGCAGTACACCGCCGCCGCCTACCTCGCGGGCGCCGACGGCTGGAACCCCACGGTCGCCGACACCACCGCCCCGGCGGCCCCGGCCGGGCTGACCGCCCGCACCGGCGACGCCCGCGCCGCCCTGTCGTGGAGCGCGAACACCGAGAACGACGTCGCCGGCTACGACGTCTACCGCGCCGAGGGCACCGCCGCGCCCGTGAAGGTGAACACCGCGCGCCTGACCGGGACGTCGTTCACCGACACCGGGCTGGTCAACGGCACCGCCTACTCGTGGACGGTCGTGGCGGTCGACGCCGCCGGGAACGCCTCGCCGGCCTCCGCGGCCGCCGCGGGCACCCCCGCCGCCTCCACCGTCCCGGCGCACGACCTGCTCGTCGCGGCCGACGGCAGCGGGGACTTCACCACCGTGCAGGCCGCGCTGGCCGCCGCGCCCGCCGGCACCGCCGCGAACCCCACGGTCATCGCGATCGCCCCCGGCACCTACCACGAGATGATCTCGGTGACGAAGAGCAACGTCACCCTCATCGGCACCACCGGCCACGCCGAGGACGTCGTCCTGGACTACGACAACGCCGCGGGCACGCCCAGGCCGGACGGCACCGGCACCTACGGCACCGGGGCCAGCCAGTCGGTGCTCGTCAGCGGCAGCGGGGTCACCGTGCAGGACCTCACCATCCGCAACTCCTTCGACGAGGCGGCGAACACCGCCTTCACCTCCGAGCAGGCCGTGGCGCTGAAGACCACCGGCGACCGCCTGGTGTTCCGCCGCGTGCGGCTGCTGGGCAACCAGGACACGCTGCTCGTGGACTCCCCCGACGCGCCGGTCGTGGCGCGCTCGTACTTCGTCGACAGCTACGTCGAGGGCGACGTCGACTTCATCTTCGGCCGCGGCACCGCCGTGTTCGACCGCACGACCATCCACGCCCTGACGCGCGGCAGCAGCAGCAACAACGGCTACGTCACCGCCGCGAGCACCTCGGACAAGAACCCGTACGGGTTCCTCATCACGGGCTCCAGGATCACCAGCGACGCCCCGGCCGGGACGTTCTCGCTGGGCCGGCCCTGGCGCGGGTGGAGCGACGGGTACACCAAGAACGGCACCGTCTACAACTCCCGCGGTCAGGTGACGATCCGCGACACCGAACTGCCGGCCGCGGTGCGCACCACCCAGCCGTGGGCGGACATGACCCCGAACCTGTGGACCGACGGGCGCTTCTCGGAGCACCGCAACACCGGCGCCGGCGCGACGACCGGCGCCACCCGCCCCCAGCTGACCGACGAGCAGGCCGCCGGCGCCACCAAGTGGGCGTACCTGGCCGGTTCCGACGGCTGGAACCCCACCGGTGAGGCGGCGCCGACCACGCCCGCGCCGCAGACCCCGCAGACCCCGGTGGTCACGCCCACCACGCCGGTCGCGCCGGAGACCCCGGTCGTCACGCCCACCACCCCGGTCGCGCCGGAGACCCCGGCCGCGCCGGGCGACACCACCGCGCCCGCGGCGCCGACCGCGCTGAGCGGCCGGCTCGGCAAGGGGACGGTGACGCTCACCTGGAGCGCGCCGGCCGACGCCGACGTGGCCGGGTACGTCGTGCACCGCTCCACCGGCGGCGGCAGCGCCGTGCAGGTGGGCGGCCCGGTGACGGGCACGACGTTCACCGACACCACCGCGGCGGTGGGCACCGCGCACCGCTACACGGTCACCGCGGTGGACGCCGCCGGCAACGCCTCGCCCGCCTCGGGCGCGGTCACCGCGACGCCCGTGAAGGCGGACGTCGTCGTGGCCCTCGACGGCTCCGGCGACGCCACCACCCTGCAGGGCGGCATCGACCTGCTGGCGAACAACGCGGACTACACCACCCAGGGCGGCCGGGTCGTGCTGGTGCAGCCGGGCACGTACGCCGGCGCCGTCACCAGCGGCAACCGCTACGGCGTGACGATCGTCGGTGCGGGGACCTCGCCGGAGGACGCGGTGGTCACCTCCGCCGGCACCAGCGCCACGCTGACCCTCACGGGCCGGGGCTGGACGGTGAAGAACCTCACCGTCGCCAACACCGCCGGTGCCGCCGCCGCGTCGGCCACCGCGCTGCAGACCCAGGGCGACCGCAACGTCTTCGAGGACGTGCGCCTCCTCGGCGGCAAGCAGGCCCTGAGGGTGATCAGCCCCAACACCTCGACCACGGCGCGCGCCTACTTCCACCGCGCGTACGTCGAGGGCGGGGCGGACACGGTGATCGGTCGCGGCACCGCCGTCTTCGCCGACAGCACGTTCCACCTGCTGAGCAGCCCCGGCGGGGTGCTGACGGACTCCTCGGTGACCGGCACCTCCGAGCACGGCTTCCTCATCACGGGCAGCCGGATCCTCACCGACGGCCCCGCCGGGTCGATGCACCTGGGCCGGCCCTACCCGGAGGCGGCCACCTCCCGGGCGCAGGTCGTCGTCCGCGACACCGAGATCGGGGCGGCGATCGGCGCGGCGCCGTGGAAGGACTGGAACGCGGCCACGCCGTGGACCACCGGCCGCTTCGCGGAGCACCGCAACACCGGTCCCGGCGCCGCGGTCGTCGACCCGGTCGCGCGCCCGCAGCTCAGCGACGCGGACGCCGAGCGCTACACCGCCGCCGCCTACCTGGCCGGCACCGACGGCTGGAACCCCACCGCCGGCTGACACCACCGCCCGCCGACACCGCCGCGGGGGGGGGGCGCGCGGGGGGGGCGCGCCGCGGGGCGGGCGGGCCGCGGCCGCGGCCCGGGCCCGCCGCCGGCGCGCGTCGTCGGCCGGCCCGGCGCCCGCGCCGACCGAGCCCCGTCCGGACCCCTCCGGGCGGGGCTCCGTCGTCCCCGGCCACCGCGCGCCGGAATACCCCCTGGGGGTACCTTGTTGACGAGGGCGACCGCGACGACCAGGAGGCTGCCGTGCCCGGCTACGACGAGGACAAGGAGCAGGTGCTCAAGCGCCTGCGCCGCATCGAGGGCCAGGTGCGCGGCCTGCACCGCATGGTCGAGGAGGACACCTACTGCATCGACGTGCTGACCCAGGTGTCCGCCGCGACCAAGGCCCTGCAGTCCGTCGCGCTGCAGCTCCTCGACGACCACCTGGCGCACTGCGTGGCCGACGCCGCCCGCCAGGGCGGTGAGGTCGCCGACGCCAAGGTCAAGGAGGCGTCGGAGGCGATCGCCCGCCTCGTGCGGTCCTGACCGCCCCGACGACCCCGGCCGCCCCGGGGCCCCGCCCGCCCGGGCGGGGCCCGTCCACCCCGCGACACCGCGAACCCCCAGGAGGAACCGTGAGCCAGCAGTCCTACGAGGTCACCGGCATGACGTGCCAGCACTGCGTGAACGCGGTGCGCGCCGAGGTCGGCGCCCTGGACGGCGTCAGCGCCGTCGACGTCGACCTCGTGCCCGGCGGCACCTCCACCGTCACCCTCACCGTGGACACGCCGGTGGACGACGTCGCCGTCGCCGCCGCCGTGGACGAGGCGGGGTACGAGGTGGCCGGGACGCGACCGTGAGCACCGAGGGCGCCGGGGCCCCCGCGCCGGGGGCGGTGCGCACCGTCGAGCTGGAGATCGGCGGCATGACGTGCGCCTCGTGCGCGGCCCGGGTGGAGAAGAAGCTCAACCGGATGCCCGGCGTGGAGGCCAGCGTCAACTACGCCACCGAGAAGGCCCGCGTGGCGCTGCCCGAGGGCACCGGCGTCGCCGACGCCATCGCCGTGGTGGAGGCCACCGGGTACACCGCCGCCCTGCCCCCGGCGCCGGAACCGCAGCGCCCCGCCGGCGAGACCGGCGAGCCCGGCGGTGCCGGCGGTCCTGGGCAGCGCCCCGCGCCCGACGCGCGCACCGCCGAGCTGCGCCGGCGCGCGCTGGTCTCCGCCGCCCTCACCGTCCCGGTGCTGCTGCTGTCGATGGTGCCCGCCTGGCAGTTCACGAACTGGCAGTGGCTGTGCCTGACCCTGGCCGCCCCGGTGGCGGTGTGGGGGGCCTGGCCCTTCCACCGGGCGGCGTTCACCAACGCCCGCCACGGCGCCGCGACGATGGACACCCTCGTCAGCACCGGCGTCCTGGCCGCCTTCGGCTGGTCGCTGTACGCGCTCTTCCTCGGCCACGCCGGGATGCCGGGCATGCGCATGGAGTTCTCCCTGCTGCCCGCGCGCGCCGGCGGCGCGGGCGAGCTGTACCTGGAGGTCGCCTCCGCGGTCACCGTCTTCCTGCTCACCGGCCGCTACCTGGAGGCGCGCGCCAAGCGCCGCTCCGGCGAGGCGCTGCGCGCCCTGCTCGACCTGGGCGCGAAGGACGTCGCGGTGCTGCGCGGCGGGCGCGAGGAGCGCGTCCCGGTCTCCGCCCTGGCCGTGGGCGACGAGTTCGTCGTGCGCCCCGGCGAGCGGATCGCCACCGACGGGGTGGTCGTGGAGGGCTCCGGCGCGGTGGACACCGCCCTGCTGACCGGCGAGGCGGTGCCCGTGGAGGTCGGCGCCGGCGACGCCGTCACCGGCGCCACCGTCAACGCCGGCGGGCGCCTGCTCGTGCGCGCCACCTCCGTGGGCGAGGCCACCCGCCTGGCGCAGATGGCGCGCATGGTGGAGGACGCCCAGTCCGGCAAGGCCGCCGTGCAGCGCCTGGCCGACCGGGTCTCGGCGGTGTTCGTGCCGGTCGTGCTCGTCCTGTCGCTGGCCACCCTCGCCGGCTGGCTGCTCACCGGGCACGCCCCCGAGGCGGCGTTCACCGCGGCGGTGGCGGTCCTGGTGATCGCCTGCCCGTGCGCGCTGGGCCTGGCGACCCCCACCGCGCTGCTCGTGGGCACCGGCCGCGGCGCCCAGCTCGGCGTGCTCGTCAAGGGCCCCGAGGCGCTGGAGGCCACCCGCCGGGTGGACACCGTGGTGCTGGACAAGACCGGCACCGTCACCACCGGGCGGATGGCCCTGGTCTCCGCCCACCCCGCCGCCGGCGTGGAGGAGGCGGAGCTGCTGCGGCTGGCCGGGGCGCTGGAGGACGCCTCGGAGCACCCCGTGGCCCGCGCCGTCGCCGCGGCCGCGCGCTCGCGCGGGACGCTGCCCGCGGTGACGGGTTTCGCCTCCACCGGCGGCCTGGGCGTGGAGGGGGTCGTCGAGGGGCGCGCCGTCGCCGCCGGGCGCGCCTCCTGGCTGGAGCAGCGGTGGGCGCAGCCGCTGCCCGCCGAGCTGGCCGCCGCGCGCGAGAGCGCCGAGGCGGCCGGGCGCACCGCCGTGGCCGTCGGCTGGGACGGCGCCGCGCGCGGGCTGCTCGTGGTGGCGGACGCGGTGCGCCCCACCAGCGCCGCCGCCGTGGCGCGGCTGCGCGCGCTGGGCCTGCGCCCGGTGCTGCTGACCGGCGACAACGCCCGCGCCGCGCGCGCCGTGGCCGCGCAGGTCGGCGTCGAGGAGGTCGTCGCGGAGGTCCTGCCCGAGGGCAAGGTGGAGGTGGTGCGCCGGCTGCAGCGCGAGGGCCGCACGGTGGCCGTCGTGGGCGACGGCGTCAACGACGCCCCCGCCCTGGCCGCGGCCGACCTCGGGATCGCGGTGGGCACCGGCACCGACGTGGCCGCGCACGCCGCCGACCTGACCCTGGTGCGCGACGACCTCGTCGCCGCCGTCGACGCGCTGCGCCTGTCGCGCGCGACGCTGCGCACGATCCGGGTGAACCTGTTCTGGGCGTTCGCCTACAACGTCGCCGCGCTGCCGCTGGCCGTGGCGGGGCTGCTGAACCCGCTGGTGGCGGGGCTGGCGATGGCGCTGTCGTCGCTGTTCGTCGTGACGAACAGCCTGCGGCTGCGCCGCTTCCGCGCCACGGCCGTCTGACGGCCCGCCCCCGCCCCGGCCCCCCCCCCGCGGGGGGGGGGGGGGGGCCCCCCCCCGCCCCGCCCCCGGCCCGTCCCACGCCGCCCCCCGGCGGCCCTGTGGCCCCGCCGTGGCCCCGACTCAGGAGCTCACCTGG